>CAJXXJ010000277.1 GCA_913062745.1 uncultured Phaeodactylibacter sp. | reverse complement strand
CAACAATTCCATGGCCCACGCCTCCTCTACCGGGCCGGAAATTTGGGAGCAGACTGAAGGGAAAATCACCCACTACGTCTGTTGTGCCGGCACCGGTGGCACGCTGTCCGGAACGGCGCGTTACCTCAAGGAGAAAAACCCGGATATCAGAATCATCGCGGTGGATGCCTACGGCTCTGTGCTGAAAAAATACTGGGAGACCGGCGTTTTTGACAAGACGGAAATCTATCCCTACAAAGTGGAAGGCCTGGGCAAAACCATCATCCCGGGCAATGTGGCTTTCGACCTGATCGACGACTTCATCAAGGTGACGGACCGCAGCAGCGCCCACCGCGCCCGTCAGCTCGCACGCATGGAAGGCTTGCTCGTCGGCTACTCCAGCGGTTCAGCGATGCAGGCGGTTTTCCGGCTGAAGGAAGAGTTGAAGCCTACAGATGTGGTAGTCGCCCTTTTTCCGGACCACGGCACCCGCTACCTGGGCAAGATCTACAACGATGAGTGGATGAAGCAGCAGGGCTTCCTCAAAGCAGACGGAGAGCCGGTCAACGAAGATTCTTATACGCGTTACCGCAAAATCTACCGTGCCTACCGGATGAAATACAAGCGCTACCTGCGCCAGACGTTGAAGGGCATTAGCTAATTGCCATGGGTAGCCATAGTAAAGGCTCCGCGAGCATTCAACAAACGGGCTTTCCGGCCCTGCCAGACAGTTCCGGAAAGCCTGAACTCCTCCTTCCCCGGGCAGCTACCTGAGGCCTGCCCGGGGAAAACTCCTCTGTTTCCCCACCCCTGTGGCACAGCCGTCCTGTGCAGTCCACTCCCCTGCCTTCACGCGGGATTATTCCGCTTATCGGACCAAAATCTCTGTACTGTTCACCGAACTAACACAAAAAACTGATCGTTAATGCTGCTAGTAGACGACACCTGAGCGTAGCCTCAGATGCAGTTTGCGAAACATTCCATTGTTATGGGAATTTCCCGATCTGTTTCACCTTCAGCTACAAAACTCATCAAACCATGAAGCAAAACTCCAACGTCCAGAATGAAGAACAGTCCGCCGAGCTGTTCAAAAACAAGTACCTGAATGCCCTAAGCCGGACACACATTCTGGTACCGATCAGTATGGTGGCCGGTTTTTCTGCCTGGCTGCTCTACCGCGCTGACACCCTCACCAGCCTGAGCACCACCCACATGGCCGGGTTATTCTTCGCCGGCTTGCTGCTGTTCACCTTCGCCGAGTACATGATCCACCGTAAGCTTTACCACCTGGAGCCCAACTCCAAAGCCCGCGCAAGGTTTACCTACATCGTGCATGGCGTGCACCACGACCACCCGAGGGACACCTCCCGCATCGCTATGCCGCCGGTGGGCATCATCATTTACCTGCTCGTATTTTATGCCCTGTTCCGGCTGCTGCTGGGCGACTACAGCTATGCCACTCTATCGGGTTTTGGTATTGGTTACTGCCTTTACATCAGCGTACACTATGCCGTGCATACCTATCAGCCGCCCAACAACTTCCTGCGGGCCCTGTGGACCAACCACGCCATCCACCACTATAAGGATGATACCGTGCTGTTTGGGGTCTCCTCGCCGCTTTGGGATTATATACTGGGCACCGTTCCGAAAGAGAAACATAAGCGGGTCAGCGTAGAGGTAAAGGCTAAATAGCGCCTTCTAAAACGAACAGATACCCGGAAGCCCTTTCTGCTTTAATGCCGGAAGGGCTTCTGCTTTTTCCAACTACAGGACAGAAATCGTACATTGCACTGGCAAGAAAAACAGAATATGGACGAAATACAACAATTGCGCGAAGCCCTCAAAGGCGCTCCTAATAACTTACCGCTGCGCAAATTCTTAGCTAATGCTCTGATGAAGCAGGAGCGCTACGAAGAAGCCGAAGCGGAATACAAGGCAGCCCTGCAGCTCGCCCCTGACGATAAAGACTTGAAAATAAGCCTGGCGGATGCCTTCCGCGCTCAGCAAAAAACCGGCTCCGGCCTGGTGTTGATCGAAGAAATTACGAGCCGCTCTGCTCCGCCTGCGCGGGCGTGGATCGTGTACGCTCACCTGCTGCTGCAGAGTCAGCAGGCAGAAGAAGCACAGGAGGCTTACGAAAATGCCATTGCCATAGACGAACAGCTGCGCGACGCCTGGCTGGAGTCAGAAATCAACCTAAAAAAGCAGGAAAAGCCGGAGCCGGAGCGTATCAAACTGCGGTCGGATGCCGGAGAAGAAGATGCAGAAGGCAAGGCTGTGGATATTGAGCGGCCCGGTACTAACTTCGAGGATGTGGGCGGCATGGAAAAGGTGAAGGAAGAGGTGCGCATGAAAATTCTGCATCCGCTCAAACACCCTGAAATCTACAAGGCCTACGGCAAAAAGATAGGCGGCGGCATACTGCTCTACGGCCCTCCGGGCTGCGGCAAGACGCACCTGGCCCGCGCCACCGCCGGGGAGGTAGGCTCCAATTTCATCCCGGTCGGTATCAGTGACATCCTCGATATGTACATCGGGGCGAGCGAGCGCAACCTGCACGCCATTTTTCAGAAAGCGCGCAGCATGAAGCCCTGCGTACTGTTCTTTGACGAGGTGGATGCCCTGGGCGCGAGCCGTTCAGATATGCGACAGAGTGCCGGCCGCAACGTCATCAACCAATTCCTTTCCGAGCTGGACGGGGTAGAATACGACAACGAAGGCGTGCTGGTACTGGCGGCCACCAACGCCCCCTGGCACCTCGATTCCGCCTTCCGCCGCCCCGGCCGGTTTGACCGCATCATCTTTGTACCGCCGCCGGATGCGGAAGCCCGGGAAGCCATCCTTAGGATCAAGCTCAAGGGTAAACCCACCGAAACACTGGACTACAGGCGGCTGACGAAAAAAAGCGATGGCTTTTCCGGAGCGGACCTGGAAGCAGTGATCGATGTGGCCGTGGAGGGCAAACTGGAGGAAGCCATCCGTTCCGGCCTGCCGCAACCGCTCAGCACCAAAGACCTGGAGCAAGCTATGAAAAAGCACCGGGCAACTACGAAGGAGTGGTTCAGTACGGCAAAAAATTACGCGCTTTTCGCTAACGAGTCCGGGATTTATGATGAAATCCTCGACTACCTCAACCTCAAAAAGTAATGAATATCCATCTGGAACGCGGCAAGTTGCTGCTTGCGCAAAACCGACTGGCAGAAGCGGAAAAAGAACTGAAAGAGGCGCTTACTCAATCTCCGAACGACGGCTACGCTATGGCCTGGCTGGCGGAGTGCTACCTGAGTGCCAAGCGCTTTGTGGAAGCCCTGGAACTGAGTGAGCGCGCAATGGGGCTTTCGCCCAACACCCCTTTCCTGCAGTACACACTGGCACGTGCCTACTTTTACAACCGCAAAACCAAAGAGGCCCGGCAAACCGTCGCACAGGCCCTGCAGCAAAACCCAACTGACCCTGATTTCTTCCTGCTGCTGGCGCACATCGCTTTCTACGAAGAAAAATGGAAGGAGGCGCTCGATACTGCCGAACAGGGCCTGGAGCTGGACCCGGAAAATGTCAACCTCGTCAACCTGCGGGCACAAGCACTCATCAAGCTCAACCGAAAGGCAGAAGCGGCAACCACGATGGACTATGCGCTCAACAAAGCACCGGACAGCAGCTACTCTCACGCCAACCGCGGCTGGGTAGCCATCGAGCAGGGAAATTTCCGGGAGGCGCAAAACAGCTTCCGGGAGGCGCTGCGGCTGGAGCCAAACAACGATTTTGCCCGCTCCGGCCTCAAAGAGTCGATCAAAGGCACGAATGTAATCTACCGGGGCATCCTGAAGTACTTCCTCTGGATTGCCAAAATGAACGAGCGCAACCGCTGGGCCTTCATCATCGGCGCCTACGTTATTTACCGCATCATCCTGGCACTGGCAGAGAATATACCTTCGCTCGCCCCCTTACTCTACCCGATTATTGGATTGTACATCCTCTTCGCGCTGTCTTCCTGGATTGCAATGCCGGTCTCCAATCTGTTTTTGCGGCTGCACCCTACCGGCAAGCATGCGCTGACGGAAGATGAAAAGATGGGCTCTAATGTGGCCGGCGGGCTTCTGGGCCTGGGCCTGTTAGCGCTGTTGGCCTATCTGGTAAGCGGAGTCGGGCAGCTGCTCTTCCTGGGTATCGTGCTGGTACTGCTACTGATACCGGCAGGCGGCACCTTCACGGTAAGTGCAGGCAGCAAAGCGCGGCGTTCGCTGGCCATTTA
The DNA here is from genome assembly GCA_913062745.1 of uncultured Phaeodactylibacter sp. GTDB lineage: Bacteria > Bacteroidota > Bacteroidia > Chitinophagales > Saprospiraceae > Phaeodactylibacter. Next base: position 1,508 of record CAJXXJ010000277.1, on the reverse strand, counting down.
CAGCCTGGCGCTGGCGGCTGCCGGTATCGCCGGAGCGCTACTGCCGAGCTTGGGCAGCTGGCTCATCATCGCTTTTGCAATCGGCATTTTTGCCTACGGCTGGGTAGCCAATTATCTGATCGGGCAGGACGCGAAAGCCTTTTAAAACCACCTGTGCCTGACCGTGAATACAAGCTGTAGCCTTTCAGCATGGAAAGAAAATAAGCAGAAAAGAACTATGAGCTGCGCAGTCTGGCAGGCCAGCTCACCCCTTTCTCCGTACAAACTTGTTGTAGTTTTTCTGGTCGTGCCGGGCCAGGTAATCTTCGATGAGCTGTTCGCGCTCAGCCGGAGGCATGGTGTTTTGCGCTGCGTAGCGACCGGCAGCACGGCGTTGGCGCAAAGCCTCATAGAGCGTAACTGCGCAGGCTACTGAGATATTCAGGCTCTGCACCATGCCCATTTGGGGAATGAGAAAGTTGCCGGTAGCATAGGACAGGGACTTTTCAGAAAGGCCATCGTGTTCGTTGCCAAACAGCAGGGCGACGGGAGGCAGGAAGTCGATTTCATAAAGGTCTACCGCTTGTTCGCCGAGATGAGTAGCCCAGATGTGATCGTAGCTTTGCTGCACATGGCGGAAGCAGGCGTCTACATCATGGTACAGGTGAATGTCCACCCACTTGCGGGCACCGGAGCTGGCGTTTTTACCAATTTCAATGCGGTCTTCTCCCAGTTGCGGCTCGGTATACAGCACAAAGACTTCCCGGATGCCCACAGAATCGCAGGAGCGCAGCACCGCGCCAATATTATGCGGGTCGTGCACATTTTCCAGTATCACCGTCAAATCGGACTGCCGCCGGGAGGCCACCGATGTCAGCCGTTCTTTTCGCTCTGCTCTCACTGTTAAAGACGCTGTAAGTTGAAATCGCTAATGTCAGCCCTTTGAAACCCTGCTAAACTCGGGCTTAAAGCCAAAAATTGAACAGGGTTTCAAAGGGGCCGTTTAATTCGCTACCTGAAACTGGTAGTCCTGAAACTTCAGGATATTGACATATTTATTCTCAAACCGCTCAATCGGCAGGTTTTCCACGCTGCGTCCGCGTGCCGGTTCAGAGACCCGCTTGAAGTGAAAGCGGGTGTGCAGTACCGGTTCCGGCTCCTGATTGAGCATGTACTGAAATTTAGTACCGTGTTTTTCAATCATACGGCCAAAGTAGCGCATTACATCGTAACCGAGATACGCTTCATTGCCGGGGGGCAGCCCGTAGCGTTCAAAGAACTGCCGGCGGAACACCTGGACATCCTGATCGTAAGGGTCCAGATAAGTATCGCTGGAGATGTGCACGTTCATATCTTCGTACAGGTTCAGGTCAATGCGGTCATATTCCTGCCACTGCGGCATGCCGTAAAAGGCCACGTAGCTGTCCGGCGCTTCTCCCCGGGCCAGCTTAGCCTGGCTCAGCAGCGCATAGACAAAAGTCTCTGACGCCCAGGACGGCACAATAAACACCGTCGTGTCACCGGGGGTA
>CAJXXJ010000276.1 GCA_913062745.1 uncultured Phaeodactylibacter sp. | reverse complement strand
TGCCGTTCAGGGCGGAAGAGCCGTACAGGGCAGAAGCAGCCCCCTTGACCACTTCCACCTGCGCAATATTTTCGATGGGCACATCATCCCAGTTAGGGAAGCCGGCATCTGCTGAGAGGATGGGGATGTCGTCCACCAGCAACAGTACCCGGCTGCCGGCCCCCTGCGAGTAGCCGGAGCCCCCCCGTATGTTGGCCTGCCCGTCAATAATGGTCACGCCCGGGATTTTCTCCAGCGCCTGGTCCAGAGTGACTTTGCCGGTGCTTTGTATAAGGTCTGGCCTCAGTACCTCAAGGGAGACCGTCACCTCGCTGAGCGGTTTTTGGTATTTGCCGCTGGTTACAGTAGCCGTTTCCAGGACGGTGGCACGCGGGTTCAGGTCGATGTTGAGCTGCAGGGAGTCGCCTGCCTGAATGCTGATATCCGTGGTGAAAGTCTCGTAGCCTACGTAATTGGCTTGCAGCTGGTAGTCGCCCGGGGGCAGCTGTAGGGTATATCCGCCGTTGTAGTTGGTTACTGTGCCGCGGTCGCCGGCGCGGAGGGTTGCTCCGATGAGTGGTTCGCTGGTGGTAGCATCCGTGATGCGCCCGTGCAGGTGAGCCGATTGAGCAACGGCCGTCATTGCTGCTAGCACAAGCAAGCCTAGCAGACTCATTTTCTTACTCATGTACGATTGGTTTAAGTAAAAAGATGGGCGTTCCGGGTGGAGCCAGTAGATATCGTTGCAGGGGGCAAAGCTAAAGCATTGCCGTGAAAATCAGGAGTGCGCCGGCTTATATTAACACAGCTTTGTATTTTTAATTGCGCACTGAAGGCATACTAAGGTCTTGTAAAACAATAGTTTTGGGTGGTTTGCGCAGGCTGTTTTGACGGAAGTCAGTTAACCGACTGCTTTTTAAATTCCCTTTCTTTGTGCTAAAAGTTTTCTAACTTCGTTGAGCACTATCTGTTTCACCCACTCATTTACATCATAAACCAATTGCATTTTTATGAAAAAATCTATACTGATTTTCATGGGTATTTTCGCCTGCGCAGCACTGCAGGCACAAGAGTGCACACCGGATCAGGAAGTTCCGGATTCTGTGGTGGTAGCTCCGCTTCCGTACAATGCAGAGACGCGTCCGGAGGGCGGTATTCAGGATACAGCATGCGTGGGTAGCTACTACGAGACCGTATTCACATTCAACATCCCGACTACCTACAGCATCAGTGGTACAGAAGTTGGATTGCTCAGCGTACAAATAGAACCGGAGGGCAGCATCAACGGCCTGCCTGCATCTATGGATTATGTCTGCAACCCGCCAAACTGCGTTTTTGAAGCGGATAGCGTAGGCTGCCTCGTGATTTTCGGCGAGCCGGCAGAGGGAGAAGAAGGCGATGTCGAAATCGATATCAACGTGACGATCAATACGGTGCTGGGGATCAACCCGCAGATCAACCTGCCCGGCGACCTGGAGACGGGGTCGCAGTACTTCATCCCGGTACGCGCGGCGGACAGCCCGGAGTGCAGCGGCGTTTCCAGCGCTCAGGAGTCGTTCGCGGCTCAGTTTGAGCTGCACAATGCTCCAAACCCATTCTCGGGTATTACGCAGGTGCTGATCGGCACAGAGCGCGGTGGTGATTACGAATTTGTAGTCACCGACCTGCTGGGCAAAATCGTGCACCGTCAGCCGGTATCCCTTTTCCCGGGAGAAAATACCATCGAGTTTAACGGCAGCAGCCTGCCCGAAGGCATGTACCTCTACGCCATCACGGATGGCCTTCAGGCAGCAAGCGGCAAAATGATTATCAACCGATAGTTTTTCGGTAACGCTTTATCCCTTCTGATTTACGGGGCAGGGTTGTTGCTCCACCCGGCAATACCAAAAACCCTGCTCCAACACCCTATCTGCAATAACAAATCATAATGGGCCCCGGGCTGAGCCGGTGGGTGCGGCGGGCGAGTGTGCGCCTGTCTTTTCCCCGCAGCGGCTGTCCGCCTGCTGTGCCTGTGCTTTGTTCACCGCCGGCTTTTGCCTGCCGGCACAAACAGAAGGTTATGAAAAAAGTATACCTATTCCTTATACTGGCTTGCGCCGCTGTGCAGCAAGCTTACGCTAATTGCCCCGGCTGCCTCACCGAGCTGCCGGAAAACCTGCCGGAAGACACCATCTTCCTGACTTCCGCGCCCGATGGGCAGGTGGGCAAATACTACGAGGGTGACTTGTCTTTCCGGATGCCGAAGACCACCACGCCGGTTAATGCCAGCGACCCCGACACGCCGGCCGGGCTCCCCATCTCCAGCATTACGATTAGCTCGGTGACGAATGTGCCGCCGGGCCTCAGCTGGGAGCCCAATCAATCAGAATTCGATGTAAGCGAAATGACGGACGGCTGTGTGCGTTTTTGCGGCGTACCGCTCATCCCCGGCTACTACGAGGTCGAGGTCATCATCACCGCACAGGTACTTTTGGCCAGCCGAACTTCCTCTTTTTCTTTTCCTATACTCATCCTGCCAGGAGAATCCGTGAGCGATGGGTTTACTATTGAGAATAATGCCGGCTGCGGAGAGGTGCTGGCCAGCTTCATCAATAATGTGCCTTCCAATGGAAAACCCGGATTTACCTATTTCTGGGATTTTGGCAACGGTAACAGCAGTACCGAAGAGGACCCGGCGCCACAGCTCTACGAGGAGCCCGGTGAGTACGGTGTCAGCTATCAGGTGATTGTGGATACCGTCGGCTACCTGCTCACAGAGGTAGTAGTTGAAGAGGCGTCCTGCAGTGACCTTTTCGGCGGCGCCCCGGATATTGTGCTGGAAATTTACAACCCGTTTGGAGAAAAAATCTACTTCACGGATGAAGTGCAAAACGCGGACTTCCCGCTCACTTTTGAACCGAATATTTTCATCGAAGACGGGCCCTACGAAATCCGGGTGATCGATGATGATCAGGGCCTTGACGGTGGGGATGACCTCTGCGGCTCCTTCGGCTTCGTGAAAACGTCTAACGGCACCCTGACGGATGACGGGGCTACCGTCAGTATAGAGGTCTTGCACCCGGTGGATACGCTGCGCTCCGAAGGCGTGGTAACCGTTTACGAACAGCCCGCTCAGCCGGAGTTGATCTATCCCGAGCCGGCTACGCTTTGCGAAGGCGATACCCTGCCGATACAGACCAATTACGGAATCAATACGCAATGGTACCGCGACACGACTCCCATACTCGGAGCGAACAGTTCTATCTGGCCGGCTACGGAAAGCGGGCGGTATTGGGTGGTTTATACCAATTCGGACGGCTGCAGCGCTGTTTCCGATACCCTCAATTTGTCCTTCGGTACCGTGCCTTCATCTCCGGTCTTCGAGAATATGGATAACCTGCTGACGCTGTTCGAGCCGGAAATCCTGCCCGATCACTACAGCTTGCAGTGGTTTTTCAATGATGATCTGCTGCCGGGGGAAACCGGGCAGGAGTATTGCATCAACAAGTCAGGCACCTACGGCCTGCAGGTCACAGACCTGGATACCGGCTGCAGCAATTACTACAGTCAGCCGGTAATTTACGATGAGGGCTTCCCGAACTGTATGCCCGTTTCTGCTACGGAAACGCAGGCGCTGCCTGGCCTGAAGGTATACCCGACTTTGCTGCGCAGCGACGAGCTTACGCTGGAAGGGCAGGTGCCGGCCGGGCGGGTTTGGCTTCAGCTGTATAATGCACAGGGACAACTGCTGCGGCAGCAGGAGATAATGTCCGACGGGCTGTACCTGAATATGCGTCTTCAGTTGCCGCCCCTTGCCAAAGGCTACCATCTCCTGCGCGTGCGTGCAGAAGGACAGGAAAGGGCATTCCCCTTCCTCCGTATGTAGGAAATGACAGGAAGCGACAAAAATAATACAGCCCCGTTCGCTGCCGGCAGCAGTGGGCGGGGCTGTATTATTCAAAATTGTGTCATTAGCAGTCTTTAAGACATATGAAAAATGCTATATTGAGGTAGTTTTTTAACTGCAAACGTACCACCCGGGCAAGACAGTCAACCCTTTCCGCTTCAGGAATCCTGAAAATGTACTACTTTCGTGGTATAAAAGCAGAGCCATAATCCCGAACGAAGAACAGCAAATAACATCCTGTGAACAGAGAAAATGTGGCTGGCCGGCATTCAGGCGGTACAAGCCAGGCTCTACCGAACCAGTAAGTTATGACAGTTCAGACGAAACGACGGGAAATCGGCAACTTGATACTTGAGAACATTCCAGACGTCCCAATCCAACTCAATAAACGCCTCCATCAGTACCACAATACGAGGGAAGCGCACCTGGCGGATTGGCTTCCTGACGGAAATGGGTTACTCATACTGACGCGTTTTGGCGAATCGGCCCAGATACACCGGGTAGATGAGCCGCTGGGGCAGCGTCATCAGCTTACCTTTTTCAAAGAACCGGTTTTTGCTGCGAGCTCCCGGCCGGGAGACTGCAACAGTGGCTTTCTGTTTGCCAAGGATATTGGCGGCAATGAGAGCTATCAGCTATTTTACCAGATGCACGGCAGTGACCGCTCCACCCTGCTTACCGACGGGCAGTCGAGGCACGGGCAGGGGCTGTGGAACAATGCCGGCACTGCATTCGCCTACAACAGCTCCAGCCGCAATTTTATCGATCAGGACATTTATCTCTACCACATCGGGCAGGGGCCGGAACAAATCTTCGAAGGGGTGGGGTACTGGTTTCCGGTGGCCTGGTCTCCCTGCGACCGTTTTCTTACAGTGATCAATTACCGCTCCATCAACGAGAGCCACCTGCACATACTCGACAGCAAGACGGGCAGGCTGCAGGCCGTAGTGGCCGAAACGGAGGTAGCCTGTATGGGCGGCATCTGGTCCGCCGAGGGCGACCGCCTCTTTTTCTCCTGCGATGCCGGCCGCAACTGCCGGGAGCTGGCCGCTTATGACCTGCGCAGCGGGGAATGGGCGTTCCTTACGGAGCCGCAGAATATGGAAGCCGAAGACATTCAGCTCTCCGCTGACGGATCACAGCTGGCTTTCCTGCTTAACCGGGATGGCATTTCTGAATTGTGCCTCTATGACCTTGAGGCAGAAGATTGCCGGCGGGCGGAAGAGGTGCCGGAGGGCATCATCAGCAAGATGTGCTGGCATCCGACTGAAGCCCGGCTGGCCCTTACGCTCAACCGGCCGCAGGCACCCGCCGATGTCTTTGTGCTGCATACCCGGCAAAACAGCCTGAAACAGTGGACGCAGAGTGAAGTGGGCGGCCTCAACCCGGAGCATTTTGTGCAACCCAGCCTCATCCGATACCAGACGTTTGATCATACAGAAGACGGACTGCCGCGTCATATCCCGGCATACTACTACCGCCCCAAACAACAGGAGCAGCCCAGCCCGGTGCTGATCTTTATACACGGTGGCCCGGAGAGCCAGTACCGGCCCAATTTTTCTCCGGCTTTTCAATACTACATCAATGAGCTGAACCTGGCGGTCATCGCGCCCAATGTGCGGGGCTCCACCGGCTATGGCAAGCATTACCTGAAGCTCGATAATGGCTATAAACGGGAAGATGCCGTACAGGACATCGGGCAACTGCTCAACTGGATAGACGGGCAGCCGGAACTGGACAGCTCGAGAGTAGCCGTCATGGGGGGCTCCTACGGCGGCTACATGGTGCTGGCAAGCATGGCGCACTTTAACGACCGGCTGTGCTGCGGTATTGATATTTTCGGCATCAGCAACTTTGTTACCTTTTTGCAAAACACCAAG
>CAJXXJ010000275.1 GCA_913062745.1 uncultured Phaeodactylibacter sp. | reverse complement strand
GGCCCATGAGTTTGAAGGGACGGGGATCGGGATGGCTATTGTGCGGCAAATTATAAGCTTGCACCAGGGGCAATTCCGGGCAGAGGGGGAGGAAGGGGTAGGAGCTACCTTTTACTGCACATTGCCCATGCGGCGCCCTGCTCAGCCCTCCGGGCCGGACAGCCTGTCGTCAGTGGAGCAGAAATAAATCCTGCAGCCCGGGTGTGCGCGCCACATTGAACCCTTCTGCGAAGTCGAAACCGGCGGGCCGGCCGTAGGTGGCAGCCTTAGCGCGCAGATAATCCATAAAGCTTTTACCGGAAATCGGGGAGCTGAGCTCCTGCTCGTATTCTTTGGCCTCTGGCACAAAAAACTGGGAGCGGAACGCACGCACGAGCTCAAGTTTGCGGTCCATATATTCCGTAATGTCCACCACGAAATCAGGGGTAAGGTTGTAGTCTTGTATGTAGTGGTACACCGCTTTGGGGCGCCAGCGCTCGTGGGCTTCGCCATTTTCGGTGTAGGTCGGTATTTTCACCAGCCCGCTGTAGAAACAGGCATCGGCCACCAGTTTAGCCGCTTTGCCGTGGTCCGGGTGGCGGTCGTCCAGCGCGTTGCAGAGGACAATCTCAGGTTGGCAGTCCCGGATTACAGCGATGATCGATTTGATGTTCTCCGGGCTGTATTCGAAAAAGCCGTCTGCCATGCCCAGGTTTTTGCGGAAAGCAGCCCCCATAAGCCGGGCAGCTTCGGCGGCTTCCTGATCGCGTATTTCAGCAGTGCCCCGGGTGCCGAGCTCGCCGCGGGTGAGGTCGAGCAGGCCTGCGGATTTGCCTTGATCAATGTGCCGCAGCAGGGTGCCGCTGCAGCTGAGTTCCACGTCATCGGGGTGTACGCCGATCGCCAGTATATCTACTTTCATCAGGCAAATTTAATCAGTTTGGGTTGCTGTGCGGCTTGCTGATTGAGGGGGAAGTCCTGCCGGTATACATTGCCGAGCTGATCCATGTAAGTCAGTTCGATGATAAAGTCCCGCGCAATCTTTTTATTGCCGGTAGCTTCCAGCAGGATGCGGTAAGACTCGGCCGGCTGCAGTTCGTGCCCGGCTACTGCGTTTTTGATGTGGATGTGCCCCTTGCCCCGGATGTTGACACCGGTAAGCTGTGCTTTCTGGCCGTGGTTGTAGACTTTGAAATAGGCATCCCGGCCCAGCGGCGATACCTGAAAGCCATTGATGACAAGGCTGGGCGCTACGCTTTTAGCCCGGCGCTTTTTGCGGCGTTTGCCTCCGGACATCGAAAGCAGGATAACGAAAATGAGCAAGCCCCCGCCGCCGATACCCCATTCCATAGGGCCGGTGGTAGCCAGATAGTCGGTAGCGGTAGCGATCCACTCTTCAATATTTATTTCTTCCATGTTGATGTTCCAAACTTCCTTTTACGGGAAAACGTGCCCGTCTTTCAATTCCTGTTACAATAAGATAATGAAGAAGGCGGCACAAAGTTACAAAAAATAGCACGCGGGCGGCAGGGGCGGGCTGCTTTTGCCAACAACCAAAGGCAGTAGCAGCTGTTGTATGTTTGCAAAAAACAATACGCGATGTTTACCGGAATCATTGAAGCTAAAGGCGAAATTACTGAAATAGAGCACGAAGGCAGCAACGTACACTTTACCATCCGCAGCGGGATCTCAGAGGAGCTGAAAATTGACCAAAGCGTGGCGCACAACGGCGTATGCCTGACCGTAGTCAGGCTGTCGGAAGGGCAGCATACCGTCACGGCGGTAGAGGAGACCCTCAAGCGCTCCAACCTGGGCAGCTGGGAGGTAGGCAGCCGCGTCAACCTGGAGCGGGCCATGAAAGCGGACGCCCGCCTCGACGGCCACATGGTGCAGGGGCACGTGGATACTACCGGGCACTGTGTAGCGATAGACGAGCGCGACGGCAGCTGGTACTTCCGCTTCCGCTATCAGCCCACAGAGGAGCATCTGCTGGTCGACAAAGGGTCTGTCTGCATCAATGGCGTCAGCCTGACGGTGGTGGAGCCAAAGGGGGACGAATTCAGCGTGGCTATCATTCCCTACACCTATGAGCATACGAACTTCAAAGAGCTTTCTGCCGGCGAGGCAGTCAACCTTGAGTTTGATATCATCGGCAAGTACATCGCCCGCTACGCTAAACTTTACGCTGCGCAGGGGTAATGCCTGAATGCGGACCCTTTTGCGAAAAACAGCATCAACCTTTCTGATGGTCTGTTGTTACCGGCACAATCGTATAATTTATGAAAAATCAAGCGCAACGCAAGGAACGCATCGGCATCGTGGGAGCGGGTATTGCCGGGCTGGCATCAGCAGTACGGCTGGCGAGCCGCGGGCACGAGGTGGAGGTTTTTGAAGCCAACCCTTATCCCGGCGGTAAGCTTTCGCAGTTTGAGCTGCAGGGCTACCGGTTTGATGCCGGGCCTTCGCTTTTTACCATGCCGCAGTATGTGGACGAGCTGTTCCGCATTGCCGGAGCTTCGCCGCAGGGGCGTTTTGCGTACGAACGGCTGCCGGTGGTGTGCCACTATTTCTGGGAAGACGGCACGCAGCTGCTGGCGCACGGCGACCGGGATGCCTTCGGGCAGGAAGTGGAAGAAAAACTGGGCGTACCGGCGCAGCGGGTAGCCTCCGCTCTGGATGACAGCGCGCACAAATACGAACTGACCGGCCGGATCTTCCTGGAAAAATCGCTGCACAAGCTCAATACCTGGACCAACTGGAAGGTGGCTAAAGCGATGATGAAGATTCCCGGGCTGGACCTATTCACAAGCATGAACCGGGTCAATGAGCGGAATCTGAAGCACCCGAAGCTGGTGCAGCTCTTTAACCGCTTTGCTACTTACAACGGCTCCAACCCATACAAGGCACCGGGCTTGCTGAGCATTATTCCGCACTTCGAGCACCAAATCGGCGCTTATTTCCCGAAAGGGGGCATGAACGCCATCACGCAGGCGGTATATGAGCTGGCGCGGGAGAAAGGCGTGCGTTTCCACTTTGAGCAGCCGGTAGAGCGCATTCAGGTGGAGGATGGCCGGGCCCGCGGGCTGCAGGTAAACGGGGAGCTCCACAGGTATGACCGGGTAGTCAGCAATATGGACGTCTTTTTTACCTACAAAAAGCTGTTGCCCGATCAGCCGCACCCAAAGCGGACGCTGTCGCAGCAGAAATCAACTTCCGCCCTGATCTTTTACTGGGGCATCAAGCGGCAGTTTCCGGAGCTCGGGCTGCACAACATCTTGTTCAGCGAGGATTACCGCACCGAATTCGATCATCTGGAAAACGGCAAAATATACGAAGACCCGACGGTCTACATCAACATCACACAGAAGCTGGAGCCCGGAGATGCGCCGGAGGGGCATGAGAACTGGTTCACCATGATCAATGTACCCTACGATGACGGGCAGGAGTGGGATGAGCTGATCGGCTGGGCGCGGGAGCGGATCATTGAAAAGGTGAGCCGCATGCTGGGGGCGGATATCCGGGCGCTCATTACCTGTGAGGAGATACTGGAGCCGCGCACGATACAGTCCCGCACGGCTTCGCACCTCGGCTCGCTCTACGGCACGAGCTCCAATAACCGGACGGCGGCTTTTATGCGGCACGCCAACTTTTCGAGCCGGATCAAAAACCTGTACTTTTGCGGAGGCAGTGTACACCCCGGCGGAGGCATTCCGCTGTGTATGCTTTCCGCAAAAATAGTAGACGAAATTATCCACGAAAACCAAAACTAAACTATGGCGGAGCAATCCCACCCCGGCCTTCGATGGGCCGCTTTTTTGCCATCGGCTGCTGCTGAGCGGTCGGCGGGGATTTTGCTGATCCTGTATACCGTAGGCATCGTTGGCATTCTGATGCCGATACATCCTGACTTTATCCTGCTCACCCCGCTCAATCTGCTGGTGTCGATCGGGCTGGTGCTCTGGCACCACGATGGATGGGAGCGCAAGACAGTAGCCTATCTGCTTCTGGCTTATGCCGTGGGCTTTCTGGCAGAGCTCTTTGGCGTACAGACGGGCCTGCTCTTTGGCGACTATGCCTACGGGGCGGTACTGGGGCCTAAAGTATGGGGCACGCCCCTGATGATTGGCGTCAATTGGGTGATGCTGGGCTACTGCGCCGGGGTGTGCAGTAATGCGCTGCTGGGAGAGCGTTCCTTTTGGCTGCGCGGCACGCTCGCTGCCCTGCTGATGGTGGGGCTGGATGTGCTGATTGAGCCGGTAGCGATGGCGTACGGGTTCTGGTCGTGGGAAGGCGATACGGTGCCGCTGCGCAACTATCTGGGGTGGCTGGCCGTGGCGCTTCCGCTGGAGCTGCTGTTTGCCTACTGGCACCCGCGGCTGCGCAACAAAGTAGGGGTGGCGTTGTTTCTTTTGCAGCTTGTATTTTTCGCTTCCCTATTGATTAGCGAAAAGGTTTAAAACTGAGCAATACCTATGACGGACATACTCCTTTACACAGGCATTACGCTGGCAGCAGTCGTCGCAATGGAATTCATGGCCTGGTTTACCCACAAGTACGTGATGCACGGCTTACTGTGGAGCTGGCACGAAGACCACCACAAGCCGCATCATGAGGAAGGCCAGTTTTTTGAAAAGAATGATTTGTTCTTTTTGGTATTCGCTATCCCGAGTGCCTTTTGTTACATCACTGGCCTGTCTACGGATCATTTTTGGCTGCTGTTTGTCGGTATCGGCATTTCTATCTACGGCGTAATCTATTTCCTGATCCACGATGTGTACATTCATCAGCGCTTTAAGTGGTTCCGGCAGCTGGACAGCAAGTATTCGCGGGCTATTCTGCGCGCGCACGGTGCACACCACGCGAAGCAGACGAAAGAGGGCTGTGAGTCCTTTGGGCTGCTGGTCGTAGACTCGAAATACTTCAAGAAGCGCAGTCAGTGGACCGAAGCGGAGAAAGCTTCTAACTAATCTCAACCGGATACCTGGCGGGCCCTTTGCGCCGTATGCTATATTTTGGTACCTTGAGACTTCATCAGCAATTGTAGTGCGGTGGATAATAAGTATTTAGCCAAAGTCAGTAAGTCTCTCAGCGAGCCGGTGCCGGAGCGCAGCTCACTTGATGACAGCCTTGAGGAAATCCTGAAGTTGGTCAGGCCGCTATCGGAAGACCTGCGGGAGGATCAGTTTTACCTTGACCGCCCGTGGCTGGAGTTTAAGGACGATGAGGATTTCCACGACGCGATCCTCCACTTCTTCAATGAAGGGGGGGAGTACCTGGTATCAACAAACGGAGATGTGGACGAAGGCAGCTGGCGCTATCTGGAGAGCTCCAACAAGCTGATGATCAGCATCGGGGGGATCACGGAGCTGTACGATCTGGCTTTTTTAGACCCGGAGTTTTTCATTCTTTCCAAACACGGGGACAACAGGAAGCTTGGGCGCCCGGAGTACTTCGTGATGCTGTACGAGCCGGTGGGCCGCAGGCTGGAGTGGCGCGATGCGATGATCAAGCTGTTCAACAAATACCGGAATAACAATAGCTTCCTGATTACGATTACGATCGTGATTCTCCTGCTGATTGCGGTTATTGCTTTGCTTTCCTTCTAATTGCTGTCTGCCCCTCTACATTACCACGGATTTACATTTTGCGGTTAATAAGGCAAATATGTCATGGCTCGGGCGGTTAGAAAGGTAAAACTGCAAAATGAGGAATGCAAAATGTAAAAGGCAAATATGTGTAATAGCCACGCCCCTGCTAGCACTTTTACATTCTACAT
>CAJXXJ010000274.1 GCA_913062745.1 uncultured Phaeodactylibacter sp. | reverse complement strand
GGGCTGACCCCTGATATCACCCTCGGCGGCCTTTATCAATTGCAGATCCTCAACACCAACAACGGATGCCGGGATTCTGCCAGCGTCCTGATCGCCTACGATACGCTTTCGCCCAGCGTCAGCATTTTACCTCCGGATACGCTGAATTGCGTACAGACCAGCGTTGCCCTTCAGGCAGTGGTGTCAGATACCGGCAACGCTCCGGTATTCCTCTGGTCAAGCCCAAACGGCAACCTGCTCAGCGGCACCAACAGCCTGACTGCCACGGCAGATGCCCCGGGCACCTACTCCTTTGTGGCAGAGCGGCCCGGCAACGGCTGCCGGGACAGCGCTGCCGTTGTAGTCACTGAAGAAGTCAACACCCTTATCGCTGAAGCCGGTCCAAATGATACCCTCACCTGCCTGCAGGAAGAACTTACCCTTGACGGCTCCAACTCCCAGGCCAGCCTCCATACCGTATTTCAGTGGAGCACCTCAGATGGGCAGTTCTCCTCCAACAACAGCGCGCCCATCGTCAATATCATTGCCCCGGGCACCTATCAGCTGCTCCTGACCGATACCGTGACGCAGTGCTTTGCTATTGATTCCGTCACCATCGCCCAGGATACCCTGCGCCCGGTAGCTATGGCCGGGCCAGACCGGACCATTACCTGCGACAGCAGTTCGGTCACCCTCGATGGAAGCGGCTCTTCTGCCGAGCCCGGCTTCGATTATGACTGGCTGCTGGTGGAAGAAACAGAGCTCGTAGCCGTTAATACGCTATCACCGGAAGTCAATCAGGCGGGCACCTACCTCCTCATCGTCACCGATGCTGCCACCGGTTGCTTCGACTCTTCCTCCGTGGTGGTGAACCAAAATGTCCTTTCACCGGAAATCGAAATTGAGCCGCCCGCACTGCTCAATTGTGAAGTACAGAGCATCACCCTCGACGCAAGCGGCAGCTCCGCCGGGCCGGAATTCAGCTATAGCTGGTCAGGCAGTATGGGCGGAGTCATCCTCTCCGGAGGGGATACGCCTGCTCCCACAGTCGGCGCTACCGGGCAGTACAACCTGCTCATCGAAAACGACAGTACCGGATGTGCAGGGCAGGCTTTTGTAGTGGTAAACGATACCATCAATTCCATTATGGCAGTCGCCGCTGCGGCTGATACCCTGTCGTGCAGCCTGCAGCAAACCACCCTCCTGGCCGACAGCAGCCTCAATGGCGTTGACGTCGTCTACGAGTGGAGCACGGCCGATGGGCTTCTGCCGGACGGGGCTGAAGGCGCAAGCGTCCTGGCCGCCGCTACCGGCACCTATCAGCTCATTGCAACAGACACCTTTACCCGCTGTGCAGATACCAGTTTCCTCTTTTTGCCGCTTGACACCGTCCCCCCGGCAGTAGAAGCAGGCAGCGGGTTTGAACTGAATTGCTCCGTGCTTCAGGGGGCCCTTGACGGCAGCGCCTCGCAGAGCGGGCCAGAAATACGCTACCAGTGGTCAGGCCCCTGCCTGACTTCCGGCAGTGATTCCGTGATCGTATCCGTAGACTGCCCGGGCACCTACGTTCTTCTGCTGACGGATACTACCAATGGCTGTACCGCTACTGACAGCGTATCGGTTACTCAGGAAGCGGACATTCCGGTGGCTCAGATTAGCGGTAGTTATTCGATCAGCTGCGACAGCACCACGCAGACCATTAACTCATCCGGCTCTTCGCAGGGAGCCGACTTTGTCTATTCCTGGTCGGGCCCGGATATTCTCAGCGGAGCCAATACGCTCAGCCCGACCGTGGGCAGCGGCGGAGCTTACACCCTAAGCGTAGAAGACACTGCCAATACGTGTATCTCTACCGCCACCGTTACGGTAGCCTGGGACACTTTGGCACCGGTAGCCAATGCCGGGATAGTAGAAGTCATCAACTGCGACAGCAGCGTTGTGCAAATCGGCGGGGTGGAGAGCTCAATGGGCCCGGAATACACCTACGCCTGGAGCGGGCCAGCGGGTGGTTTCCAGGGGCCGCCTAATACGGCCCTGGTTAACGTAACGCTGCCGGGCACGTACTCGCTCATTGTCACCGATACCACGAATGGCTGCAGCGCAAGCTCTCAGACTACGGTGTTTGAGGGCACTACCCCTCCGGAGGTGGATGCCGGCCCCGACGGGCAGCTTGACTGTGCCACGCCTACTGCTACCCTCGATGGCTCCAATTCGCCGGCTACGGCCAACATCACCTACCAATGGTCCGGCCCGTGCCTTCAGGGGCCAGCGGACGCTGCTGTAGTGGAAGCCGATTGCGAAGGCTTATACATCCTGACGCTTTTCGATGAGGCGACCGGCTGTTCGGCCAGCGATTCGGTTACGGTAATGCGGGATCCGCTGCTGCCTTTTGCCAACCTGCCCGACAGCCTGGAGCTCTCCTGCTCGACCGGCACAGCGGTGATTGATGCAAGCGGTTCGGACGGCGACACCTTCAGCTGGTTCTTCAACAGCGATCCGGTACCGCTGTCCGGATTAGCACCTACTGTAGACAGTGCCGGCGTCTATACTTTGGTCGCTGCGAATGCTCAACAGAACTGCTTCGATACGGCCAGCACCATCGTAGTGCTCGATTGTGCGGCCAATGCCTTGCTGGCAGTGCCTGATACACTCAGTTGTGCAGTTACGGAAGTAACGATTGATGGCAATGCCTCCAGCCAGGGGCCAGCTATCGAATACGAGTGGATCCCTCCCGCCGCGCCATGCCTCGTCGGCGGACAGGGCACAGCAAGCGCAACGGTCTCCTGCCCCGGGGCTTATACGCTGGTCGTTACCAATACCGTACTTGGCCTTACCGACAGCGCCACGGTGGTCGTTACCGAAAATACAACCCCTCCGCTGGCCGAAGCCGGAGCACCGCTGCTGCTGACCTGCGACCAACCCGTGGGTACGCTTTCCGCAAATGGCTCCGCCACCGGTAGCAATATTGGCTACAGCTGGACAAAACTCGACGATGAAACCTTCCGGCGCGACAGCTTCGAAATACAGGTAGACGACGATGGCACCTACTTCCTGACCGTCATCGACAGCCTGACAGGCTGCACGGCTGAGGATATCGTCTCTGTACAGCGCAGCGATGAGCAGCATGACGTCAACTTCGGATCCCTGATCATCCCCTGCCTGGAAGAAAGCTACTGGCTGCAGGCCTTCGTCGCCCCCGATGGCCCCGATTATCAGTTCAGCTGGACAGGCACGGTGATCATCAGCGCTCCGGACAGCTCAGCGGTGCTGCTTGATACCGCTGGTACGGTAGCCGTCACAGTGGTCAACCCGGACAACAACTGCGTGACCGTCCGGCAGGTCGATGTGCTGCAGCAGGACTGTATTCCCTGCATTGAGATCGGGCCCGCCGACAGCCTCACTTGTGTGGTGGATACCGTGGCATTATCGGCTTCTTTTTGTGAGCCCTGCCCGGGCTGCGAGCTGCAGTGGACAGGGCCGGCAGGCGGCCTGACGGGGCCCGTCAACGGCCTTCAGGCACTCGCTACAATACCTGGCGTGTATACCCTGACTGCCACTGATACGCTGGGCTTCAGCAGCGTGGAAAATATTATCGTTACCGAAAATACCGTACCCCCCATTATTGATGCCGGGCCCGATGCTACGTTGAGCTGCGCAGCGCCTTCTGTTACCGTGGGCCCGGCTACTCCGGACCCAATGCTGGCCTATCAGTGGTCGGACAGTGGTGGCCTGCTTACAGGGGACACCCTGCCGACGCTTTTGGCAACTTACCCGGACACCTTCCTCCTGCAGGCCACCAACCCTGCGACCGGCTGCCAGTCGGCCGATATGGTAACTGTACAAATTGATACCCTGCCCCCCGTAGCCGATGCCGGGCCAGACCGGCAGCTGGACTGCGATAACGAAAACGTCAGCCTCGACGGCAGCGGCTCCGATTTTGGCAACAGCCTGACTTACCAGTGGGCCGGGCCCGCCGGCAGCAACATCGCCGGGCCCAATACTTTTAATCCGACCGTCAACAGCCCGGGCTGGTACACCCTGATGGTGACCGACACGCTCAATGGCTGCAGCCAAAGCGACAGCGTGCTTGTGCAGGCTGCCACCGAGCTGCCGGAAGTGCCTTTCTTCCCCGCAGACACCCTGAATTGCGACCAGCCGGCTCTCACGCTGACCGGAGTACTGCCTGCCCCGCAGGGCTTCAGTAGCTGCTGGTACCCGCTTGATTCAGCAGGCAACCCGGCTGGCCCCTGCTCCGGCTCGCTTGACCTGGAAGTCAGCATGGCAGGCAGTTACCAATTTGAGGTTATCAATGACAGCACCGGCTGCAGCAACCGCAGTACCGTCACTATATCGGAAGACTTTACAACGCCCGGCATCAGCTTGCCGGACAGCCTGCAGTTGCTCTGCGAGCCCGACAGCTTGCTGCTGAACCCGGATATCAGCCCGGCCGGTATTTATGAATATGACTGGACCGGACCGGCAGGAGCAGTAATTAATGGCGCGGAGCAAGCAGCAGTTTACGTGTCCATGCCAGGCACTTATACCCTGCAGGCCGAAAACCTCAGCAATGGCTGTCAGTCTGAAGCATCAGTGGTTATCCTGGAGAGCGACGGGCAGCCTCAATTGAGCGTGGGCGCAGATACCAGCCTGAGCTGCAATCAGCCGCAAATCCGACTGTCGGCCAGTTTTATGACCTTCAGCGGAAGCGCCGCCCTGCAGTGGGAAAGCCCCGATGGCAACATCCTGGAGGGCAGCACTACCGACAACCCGCTCATCGATGCGCCGGGGCAGTACATCCTCACGCTGACCGACCCGCAGAATGGATGCCGGGCAAGGGACACGCTCACCGTATCGGACGCCTTTCTGGAGCCTGTCGCTGCTATTATGCCTGTAGAACAGAGCCTCAATTGCGAGCGGGACAGCATACTACTTGATGCCACTCCTTCTGTAAGCGGCAGCGGAGACAGCTTGTTGTACGAATGGCGGCGGGGCGCTTTTGACATCATCGGCACCGGCATCCGGCAGTCCGTTACCGTGGCCGGCACCTACCGGCTGATTGTCACCGATACCGGAAGTGGCTGCCGGGATACGCTGCAGCTGCCCGTAAGCGCCGATTTTGCCGCCCCGGAACTGGTACTGCCGGCCCCGCTTCGCATCACCTGCGAGCGCGAAACCGTCGACCTGGACCCTGGCGGCTCTTCTGAAGGGCCCGACTTCAACTTTTTCTGGCTGGGCCCGGACGGCGACACCATCGCCGGCGCGCCTTTCGTACTTACGGTAAGCGAGCCCGGTACCTACGAGCTCATCATACGTAATACGGTGAATGGCTGTGAAAGCCGCCGCAGCGTGGAGGTGGAATCTGATGGAGACATCCCGGAGGTGGTCCTGGCAACGCCTAATGTCCTCGACTGCGACCGGACTTCTGCCCTGCTTGATGGGCAGGGCTCCTCTTTTGGCAGCAATTTTGCTTATGCCTGGAGCACTACGAACGGCGCACTGTTCGGCCCGACCGACGGCCTCACCGCCGCTGCCGGCGCGCCCGGCTGGTACACCTTTACAGTGACCAATACGCAGAGCGGCTGCTCCCGCTCCGACAGCGTGGAGGTGATACAATCCTTCGATATTATTTCGAATGCACAGTGGGTGATAGAGCCGCCGACCTGCCCCGGCGACCGGGACGGGCGGATCACCCTCGACAGCGTATTTGGGGGCACCCCGCCTTTCTTCGTTTCGTTTCAGGGCGGCCCTTTCACAGCAGAGAACAGCTTTGACAACCTT
>CAJXXJ010000273.1 GCA_913062745.1 uncultured Phaeodactylibacter sp. | reverse complement strand
AGTTCAGACGTGTGCTCTTCCGATCTTTCCTGCTAATTTTTCTATGTATGCTGAATAGTTACGGCATAAAAAAGAAAAACCGGCCTGTTAGGGCCGGTTTCCAAAGAGCTTTGAGAGGCTATCTACATACCAAAATCTGAAACATCCTTTGATGCTTCAAAAAAATCTTCATGAGATTATAATTGCATTCGTGGGATTACTTTCATTGCCGGCGCTTCATTTAGCGCCCGTATTTGTTAGTAGTGAGTTCTAATGGCTGTTTTCCCTCACTGACAATACAAATATGGCGCATTATCTTTTTTTCTGTAAGTACATTCTGAGAAAAGACTGGGGCTATTTGGGCGTGCCTCTATTTTTTAACGTACTGATTTTTAGTTAATTGTTGTTTTAATGGGTGTTGTTTTTAAGCTGAAAATGCCGGATGGCGAATGCATAAATGCATGGAAAAAAGCCCAAAATACCGGCGAACAAGAAAAAAAGTCGGAAAAGGAAAGGAAATTTGTGAAACCTGAAGGTGCGATATCCCGTAGAACACT
This sequence comes from uncultured Phaeodactylibacter sp., assembly GCA_913062745.1. GTDB lineage: Bacteria > Bacteroidota > Bacteroidia > Chitinophagales > Saprospiraceae > Phaeodactylibacter. The sequence continues at coordinate 5,225 of CAJXXJ010000273.1, read as the reverse complement.
TTGTTATTGCTCCCCACCTATTCATCCCCCGTATCAAGGCAGAAACAACTTAAACAAACACAACGGCAGGACCGTGATGAACATCGAGCAAAACAACAGGAAAAACGAGACAGGCGTAAAAAAGAAAAACCGGCCTGTTAGGGCCGGTTTCCAAAAGAGCTTTGAGAGGCTATCTACATACCAAATCTGAAACATCCTTTGATGCTTCAAGAAATCTTCATGAGATTATAATTGCATTCGTGGGATTACTTATTTGAAAAAAGCACTTCGTTTAATGCTTGTCTTGATGCCGGGAAGTTTTAATGGCTGTTCTTCCCGTCTGACAATACAAATATGAGGCAAAGTAGACCGCAATGTAAGTACATTTGCGGAAATAACTGGAGAGGGTAATGAGTTTTGAGTTGAGTTAAAATTCTGTAAATCAATTTTTTGTGATTTTTTGTTCCGTGTTTATCTTGTGTAGATGCCCTGTTTTTAAGCTGTTATAACAGCTGTTTTTTTCAAAAAAAATACTTTCCGCACCACCGCTCACTGCCGCTTTTCGGGCTACTGCGCTAATTTTCCTATCTTTCCCGCCGTTTTTAAGAGTACGAAAAGCACATATGGCCAAGACAATAGTTTCCTACAATATAAATGGTATACGGGCGGCAATCCGCAAAGGCTTATGGGACTGGCTCGAGTCGCACCCAATTGATATCCTCTGCGTGCAGGAGACCAAAGCACAGGCAGAACAGGTCAAAGAGCGCAGCCGGCTGGAGGAGCTGGGCTACGAGCAGTACTGGCACTCAGCGCAGAAGAAAGGGTACTCCGGTGTTGCTACCTTTAGCAGAGTGGCCCCCGATCAGGTAGTCTATGGTTGTGGCATCAGCAAGTACGACGAAGAAGGGCGTATATTACGGACTGACTTTGGCGACCTGACGCTGCTCAACTGCTATTTCCCTTCCGGCACAACGGGGGAGCCCCGTCAGTCGTTTAAGATGGAATTCCTGGACGAGTTCTTTGACTGGATACAGGAGCTGAAAAAGGAGCGCCCTAACCTGATTGTAGTTGGTGATTACAATATCGCTCATACCGAGCAGGACATCCACGACCCGGTGCGCAACAAAACCACTTCCGGTTTTTTGCCCGAAGAGCGCGCCTGGATGGACCGCTGGTTTGCAAGCGGGTTTACGGATGCGTTCCGGCACCTTCATCCGGAGGAGGTCTCGTACAGCTGGTGGAGCTACCGTGCCCGTGCCCGGGAGCGCAACAAAGGCTGGCGCCTGGATTACCAATCGGTCAGCAACAGTATACAGGCCAATATTCTGGAGGCCCGTCAAATGTCCGAGGCCGTGCACTCAGACCACTGCCCGGTGTGGATGAAAATTGACGGTTGATCGAAAAGGCTTTCGGAGGTTTTGTTAAAACTGGCAAATAATTGCGGCTTATCCGGCCAGCGGCCTGAACTTCGCCCAACCAGACCGGGGCAGATGCGGTCTCCTATAAAGACAAAATAAAATACACAACATGCAGCGAATACTTGTACTGACCATCGCTATGTTTAGCGCAAGCTTCCTGAGCCTCCACGCCCAGGAGTTTTCCGGCGGCTTCCGGGCTGGCCTGAACTTTGTAACATTCGACGGCCCTTTTGAAACGGCCGCGGATGGTACGGAGCTGGAAGACTTCGGTAGTTCTACTAATTTTCACATAGGCGCAATTGCCAACCTGAAGTTTACCGATATATTCAGCCTGCGGGGAGAACTGCTTTACTCTCAGAAGGGCGGCATCATCAACTTCAACGGGCCTTCCTACTGGCAGTTCCGGCCGGTAAGCGGTGCTGACCCGATCATTGCGGCAGCTGACCGGTCATTGGCCATAGAAGTGACCAACTCCTACATAGATATTCCTATCTCTGCCGTAGCCCGGCTGGGCCGCTTTGAGTTTTCAGCAGGTGCCAGCGTGGGCTTCCTCGTGTCTTCCGGAGGAGACGGAAGGCTCAATTTTGAAAATATTTCCGCCAGCGGCGAGCAGGTAGACCCCTTTGAGGTTACGCTTGACATCGACTACCGCGACCTGGGGCGGGTGGGCCTGGACCTGAACGACAGCGAACTGCGCGAAATCAACAATCAGGATGTCGCCATCCCCAGCCTGCTGAGTACAGAGCACCCGCTTCTGGAAAACAGCGGGAACTACTTCGAGACCATCGATATCGGGCTGATTGGAGGCATTGCCTACTATTTGAATCAGGGGCTGTTCCTGGGGCTGCGCCTGAACTACGGCATGACCGATATTACCAATCAGGAGCGGGATGCCTCCCGGCAGGAGCTGAATGCGGACGGCAGCTACCTTCTGCGCGACGATGATGACCGCAACGTCAACCTTCAGCTGTCCGTTGGCTTTAGTTTCTAAGGATGAAGTTTAGCAATAGCGTACATATCGACCGGCCTGCGCCGGATGTATACCGGTTCATCGTCCTTCATCCACAAAACATGAAGCAGTGGATGAAGGGCTTTGACCGTTACAAATCAGAAACGGGTGGCAAGCGCAAAGTAGGGAGCACTGCCATACAGTTTTTCGATGATAACGGGCAGCCCACCAAGGTCCGGGAAGAAGTTTTGGAAATCAAGGTTAATGAGCGGTTTCGCTGCCTGCTGTCCACTCAAAATATGATCAGCGAACAGGATTATCGTTTTCTCGACCAGGGCAACGGACAGACCCGGCTGCTGGTAGAAACGGAAGTCAAGCTGAGGCCGGCCCTGTTTAATGTTTTCGGCTTTTTCGTCAAGGGCCCTATGCGCAAGCAACAGGCAAAAGACCTGCAGCAACTGAAAGCAATACTCGAACAGCAAGGCGGTTAGCGTACGAGCAACAGCCGTTGTGCACCCAGCAGGCGGTGGCGGGCATCGTAGGCCCGCAGCAGATACAAGCCGTTAGGGCCGGTGAGTAACAGGCTTTGTCCCTCGCCTTTGTAGTCTCCTTCCTGCACTATTCTTCCCCATTTATCACAAAGGTCATACCGTACAGCGCTCGCCGGCAGGCGTAGCTGAAACTGCCCGCTGCCCGGATTGGGGAAGGCCCAGTTGGCTGTGCGCTGAGCCGGTTCAGGTACCGAAGCGCTCACCACCGGCTGGCAGTTATAGATATTATCGGTGACGGCCCGGTACTTAGGCGCATCCTCATAAGGTGCATCCTGGTAGAATTGACTGGTCAGCAACCCCCAGCTGCCGTACCTGCCGCTGGTTGGTCCGATGAAGGAAAAATTCATAAGCAAAGCCGGCTCTTCAGCAGTCACCAGCGTACGCAGTGAATCGTACCATTCCTGATACAGCTCGTACATGCCAGGCATAGACTGCGCTTCCACTAAAGCCGGATTGTAAGGCTGCTCGGAGCCAAAGGGCTGTGGAGTAAGGTGCTGCCCGCCCTCGTAGTAAATCATTGGGATCCCCAGCTCCTGCCCGATGGACTCATTTTGGCTTTTCAGCCAGCCGAAGGAGCGTTCCCGCAGGCCCTGCGCAGCCCACTGCAGCACGTCTTCGCCGGTGGCATCCGCGCCCAGGGATTCAAGGGCTGCGATGCCTTCGTCTGTAAAACCGAAATACGCAGCCGGGGAAAATACATCGTAACTGCCGGGCACCATATTGAATACTATACGGTTGCTCACGTCCTGCCAAGCGCCCTGTACGCCCACTACGCGTACGATGCGGCCGCTCTGCCCCTCAAAGGTTTCAGTCCAGATATCCAGCGCGTTTTGCACAAAAGGCACAATGCGCTCCGGCCAGGGGACATCTTGGTCCCCGTTGTCATGGCAGTAGTGCGTCTGCTCAAAAATCCAGTTCCATATTTCATTGGAGTATTCTACGTAGATGGTGAGCTCAGGGTCCAGTTCATCGCGGAAGAGCTCCGCCATTTGCCGGATGTAGTCATCATCAGCGGCGTGGGGGATGCAGACCCAGGCGTCAGACTGACGAGCGTTGCAAAGTTCAATCCACCATTCGTAGGGGACACCATCCGGCGTATAAGTGTAGTCTTCCACCTGCGGCCGGTCTTCCCACTGCTGCATCCGGGAGCCGTTGGTATGTCCCCAGTCCATAAACCGCAGCCGCTGAAAGGGCGCAAGTTTCTCCAGCCATGCTTCCGACCAGGGATTATCCGCGTAGGTGGCCTCGGTGTCCGGAAGCAACAGGCGGATATTGCGAATGTGGTCGCCCTCAGTGGAAGAGAGCAGCTCGAGCACCATAATATCGGCTACTCCGGGTGTCACTTCCACTACCACCCGGCCCGGCCCGGACTCGGTAATGGTGGCGTCGCCCCAAAAATCAACCGTGCCCTCCCCATCGTAGAGGAGCACATACTCCCCGGGCGGCAACGCTTCGGTATTGGCCCATACGGTACGAACTATCTGCGGTCCCTCTGCTCCCGGAATATCCGCTACCGGCAGGCGGAGGGGATAGCCGTTTTCGTCGAGTGGGATGTGGTCCAGCAGCTGGGTATCCCAGGCGTTTTCGCCACCGGCTACCCAGTCGCGGTTGTGGGTAATCCACTGCCGGCTGTACTTCATGATATTGACGAATGGCCATTCGCTGCCCCAGTCTGCCGGGCCAGCCAGGTTGGTGCCAAACTGCAGCCGGCAGCTGTCAGGCAGCTGGGCAGGCAGTGCAGTACTGAAGCTAAGGGTGAGCAGGAGAAGACAGCATCGCAGCATGGTGAACGGGTTTTTTCCAAAATAGCAAAAAAGGGGGAGCCGGCATGAGCCAACTCCCCCTTTTCTGTAAACCCGCTAAGCGAGCGTTACGCCTCCTTCGGCGTTTCCGGTTTTTCTTCTTCCTCGCTGCTTTCCGACGAAGCGAACCCGTTTTGTTGGGCTTCGCTTTCCTTTTCTGATTCCGGAATCGCACTGTCCGGGCGCGGGCCGATCAGGCGCTCGACGTCCGACTTCAGCAGCACTTCCTTGTCAAGCAGGCGGTGAGCCAAAACCTCCAGCTTATCCCGGTGCTCGGTCAGCAATTCCTTAGCACGGATGTACTGCGACTCTACCAGCTTGCGTACTTCATCATCGATGAGTGTTGCGGTATTGTCAGAGTAGGGGCGCTGGAACTGATCCTGCGACATACCGTGGAAAGAGACCTGCCCGACGCGGTCGTTCATGCCAAAGACCGTAATCATGCTGTACGCCATCTTAGTCACCTGGTCGAGGTCGTTCTGTGCCCCGGTGGAGATTTTACCAAATACGATAGACTCTGCAGCCC
>CAJXXJ010000272.1 GCA_913062745.1 uncultured Phaeodactylibacter sp. | reverse complement strand
CCGGGGGCGGGGGCATTGCTATTGGCGTTTACCCAATCCAGCCGCAGGCCGCTGTTCCAGCTCAGCCGGTCGCTGATGAGGAAGCGATATTCGGCATAGGCCCCCACGTCATTGATGTAAGCATCCTGCCAAATGGGGTCAGTAGAAATCATAGGCTGGGGGAGAGGCTCACCGGTCATCATGTTGCGTTTGATGGTCCGTACGCGCTCCCCGCTGCGGCTGATGCGGCGGTAGTCGAGCCCGGTGTAGAGGATGCTCTTTGCGCCGGGCAGCCAGTTGGCTTCCACTTTGCCGCCAAGCGTTTGGGACTGTACGGTAGCCACTGCTTCCACCATCATGAAGTTGGGGCGGCGCGCATTGCTCATCACATGGTCTACCTGCGACCCGTAGGCTTTTACAGTCAGTCCGTACAGCTTTGGGCTCAGGTTTTGCACTTTGTAGTCAAGGGAAAATACGCTGGCATCGTCGGAGTCGGTGTCCATCATCAGGCCCGCGTGCAGGATGTCGCGGCCAAAACTCTGCCGCCAGCTCGCCTGTAGCCGCTGATTGGCATTTGGCGAAAGCCCGGCGCTCAGGCTGTAGTCGTAGGCCCGGAATGCCGAGGGTATTGTGGTGCCATCCCCGCTTTGGTAGTTGCCAAAATCCTTCAATCCGCCGCTCACGGAGAAGTCGGCTATGCCAGTGCTGTACTCAAGGCCGGCTTGCGTCAGGCGGGAATCGCCATTGCTTTCGTAGCCCACTTCCGCAAAGCCACCCCAACCGGGTGCCGGTGCCTGATCGTCGGTTACGATATTGACCACACCGCCCATCGTCTGTCCATGCCGTACGCTGAAAGGGCCCTTTACGATCTCCAGCGCCTTGATTTCGCTGGGGTTGACGTGGGTGGAAATGGGGTCCATACGGCCGGGGCAGGCATGCACGACCTGTACGCCCCCATCATAGATGATATTCAGCTGCTCGGCTTTGAAGCTGCGGAATACCGGGTCCAGCGCATAGCCACCCCGCTTGATGAGCCCGAAACCTGGCTGCTCCCGCAGGAGGTCGCCGATGTCTACGGGCTGGCTGACCAGTTTGGCGTTATCCTGCACTACGGTTGAAAGTGGCGTGCTTGCTCCTCTGTCGCCTTCCACTGTGATGGTCGACAGCTCCAGCGGTTTGGGCGGGAGCGCAAGGAAGACCATGGTTTGGCTGCAGCTCGTCATTTCTTTGTGCGCTTTGCCGTAGCCCATTTGGGAAGCGCAAAGCTGCATGGGCATTTCGTGCCCGCTTAGCTCGAACTGTCCTTTTTCGTCGGTGTATTGATAGGTGCCGTTCACTTCTACCACGGCGTAGGGAATGGGCTGCTGTGTGGTTTGGTCGATGACCTGCCCGCGGCAGTTGCATTGGTGATTTTGGGCAGACAGGCTGCTCAGGGCAAGGCATAGCATTGCCAGGGTACTGATGATGGTGCGTTTCATTGCAGTAAGTTTTAAGTATGTGAGTACGTGAGTATGTGAGGGGTGAGGGATGGCTTACTGCGGTGGTTTGAGTGGCCTCTGGTGGTAGGAATGGCTGTAGAGAAAGGCGTAGTCAAACAAACCATCAATTGTTTCTTCAAATCCGGGCTTGTCGATGCCATGGATTTCTGTCATGGGGAATGCACTGTAAAGTTGTAGCAGTTGTATCCACTGTAGCAGGTTGTTATTTTGTGGGTTGGGCTGTAAAGGGTCCGATTCCACCATTTCCTCCAGCTGGCACTTTGCATAGCACTCCAGCTGTGGTTCGTCAATGTTTTCACAAAAGCGCTGTTCAAAACCGGACAGGTTGTAGTGGTACCAGGCAAAAAGTAAAGCCTCCCTGCCGGTCTGCAGGACCAGGGCCAGTAACATCAGCGGCAGGAAGACTTTTTTGATCATGGCACAAAATTATGCGGTCAGTTGCGCTTCCATTTTCAGGGCGCGGGGGAATAATAAGTTGTTTTCAAGGTGTACGTGCTGATGTAAGTCACCCTCAAATTCTTCCAGCATCTTATACAATACGCGTACGGTGTTGCAGGCAAAGTCCGGTGGTGTGAAATCATCGGTGGCAGCGCGGATTTTGCGCATCATTTCCCCGGCGAATTCGTGCTCCAGCTCCATCTGCCCGATGGGGCCACTCACGCCTTTGAACGCGCTTCGGTCCGCAGTGGGTTGTTGGATAGCAGCTTCCAGCCGTTTGATATACGGGAAGAGTATACGTTCTTCTTTTTGTAAATGATCCAGCAACTCTTCGCTGAGCGCATCCAGGTAAGTTTTGACCTCCTTCGAAGCCGGAATACTGTCTTTATGTACCTTGGCTACCTTGGCTGCGTACTGTTTGAGCAGTGGAACCTTCTCCGTCACGTATGTATGGTGGACATTAACGATGTAATCAATTAAAAAGGACGGCTGCCAGGATTTGAAATTATGTGCCGGCGCATCGCTGCGTTGCTTATCCAATTCCAGGAACTGCCGCTCAAGGGCGGTATAGTCCACGCCCTTTGCCTGGCATACCTCTGCTACTGTTTTACCTCCACCGCAGCAGAAGTCGATACCGAAGGACTTAAAGACTTCGGCAGCCCGGTAGTTGTCCGCGACGATTTCGCCCACGGTTTTTGCTTTGTCAAAATTCATAGTTCTAATGGCTTTTGATATTAATCAATACTGCTTAACGGAGCGCCGGCGCTTCCTTCCATCTGAAGGATGTAACTGGCGACCTGTTGAATATTTTTTGCGCTGAGCTGACTCTCCCAGGCGATCATCCCTTTTTCCGGCACTCCATCGCGGATGGTCGTAAATACATCGGTGATCGTGCCACCGTGTATCCACTCCTCATCAGTTAGCATCGGGCCAACTCCGCCTTCCCCTTTCGGGCCATGGCAGGAAGCACAGGAGCTGTTAAAAATGGACTGCCCAATGGCGAGGGACTGCTCATCGGTCAGCATAGTGACAGTGGTTTCATCGATAATTGGCGCGGGAGGAGGCACCTCGGTTTCAGCTTCCGCATTTGCATTAGAGATATCTTCTGCTGTACCGGCCCAGGTTGGTATATTCATCAGCCCAACGATGGCGAGCAAGGTTGCACCAATAAAGCCCGCATAGCGCAACGCCATGCGCCATGTACGCCTTTGCTGAAAGCGCTTGTAAGCCTCCGCCCCCTCTGATTCGAGCTTGATGAGGCCAGCGGTACTGTCGTAAAGCGCTATTGTCTGTACCATTAGTACCAGCGCTACCAAAGCTCCTATGCCTGCCAGGAAGATTTCAAGGCTGCTCCAGCTGCTCAGTATGCTGCCGTTCGGCTGCGCCTGCGCTAAAGCCGGTAAAAAGATGATCGCTATTGAAAAAATACGTTGCATGATTTGTGTTTTTTAATATTTCCTAATTCCCACCGCCCTAAAAGTCTTTCTGCTTCGCGGCCCGCTGTATGGCCCAAACCGGCAGACCGGTCCAGAGCGCCAAAGTGAGGAGCGACAGGCCCATGCCAAGCGCGGTACCCAGAAACTTCTGGAATACGGCTCCGGTATAGCCCATCAGGGCAGAGATATCGAGTTTTAACAGGATCATGATCCGGCTCAGGTCGATGGGGTTGAGTACGGTAGCGGCCAGCGAGAAGCCCTCCAGTGGATACTCTTTGAAAAGGATGAGCGACAGCAAAAAGAGCCCATCGTACACTACCGCAAAGAAGAGCCAGAGTACGATAGCCAGGCCGAAGCCGCGGATTTTATTCTCGTTTTTCAAACCGATCAGAAAGGCCAGGCCCGAGAAGATAAAGGTGAGCAGAACGCCGTTGCTGATTAGGGTGAAGAAGTTCCAGATTTCCGGCCCGTGCAGTATGCCATACGCGACAAAGGGGATGCCAATGCCGATGACCAGGCTTACCGAAAGCGAGATGGCCAGCCCGAGGTATTGCCCCCAGAAGATGGTACGCCTCCGGATAGGCTGCGCCAGCAGCAGCTCGGTGAACTCCCGGGAGTTGTAGTAGTACATCACGCCGAACATGGTAGCGATAAGCGGGCAAAGGATAAGGATGACATTCATCAGACTGATGACGACTTTGGAAACATCACCGCTTAGGTAGAGCAGCCCGCCGCTGAAGAGCAGGAAGAATGCCAGGTAAAGGTATGCCCAGCGGCTTCTGAGCAGGTCGTAGGTACTGTATTTGAGTATTTTAAGCATGATGGGTGGCTTTATGCGGTTTGTAAATGGCTCATGATGGACTGCAGAGCGGATTTTGGTGCTACCGAGCGATTAGCAGTGGCCAGCTGGCCTTTCAGGATGCCGGCAATCGCTTCTTCCAGGCCCTCTGCCTGATGCTGCGTTTTGATTTCTGCCACGGAGCCCCGGAAGTAGATTCTACCATCGAGCAGGAATACAATTTCATCCGCCATCTCCTCCACAAAACTCATGATGTGAGTGGTGATGAGCACCATCTTGCCGTGCTCCTTCTCCTGCCGGATCAGCTCCTTAAGCTGTATCATCGCCACCGGGTCGAGGCCGGAGGTCGGCTCATCGAGTATGACGATGGGGCTGTCGTACATCAGCGCCAGGGTAAGGTTTACTTTCTGTTTGGTGCCGCCGGAAAGCGTGCCGAGCCGCTTGTCGAGAAAGGGCTGTAGCCCGAAACGTTCAATCAGTTCTTCATCCCGGGAAGCCCCCCCGCGGATATCCTTGATCATGCGCAGCAACTCCGCCACGCGCAGGTTTTCCGGGAAGCGGGCAATCTGTGGCAGGTAGTCAATTTGATTGCGGTAAGCCCATTCTCTACGGATAGGCTGACCGTTCACTTCGATGCTGCCTTCATCGGGGAGCACCATGCCGAGCAATGACTTAATGAGGGTTGTCTTCCCGGAGCCATTCGGGCCGAGGACAGCTGATATGCGGCCCGTTTGCGTAAAGCGGAGGTCGATGCCCTGCAGTACCTCGTTTTTGCCGAAAGCTTTTTCGATATTTTTGAATTCAATCATAGTGATAGCGGTTGCATTGATGGTTGATGGTCGAGTACGTCAGCCGGGGTGAAGACCGGGCTGACCTTTTCTGAGAAGTTCATCAGGCTGACGAAGAAGCTCCGCAGCAGCACGATGGCTTCCGGCGTCTGGTCCAGGATGTAGGAGAAAAGCTTGACCGGGCGGTAGGGCACATCTCCTGTGCCGTCGCGGTCCAGGTCATAGCCGTTGTATTCGCTCCAGTAGTTGCCGGTGAAAGTATTGTTGTTGACGTTACTATTGACGACTAAATCCAGGGTATTGGACCGGAAGTTATTGGCTGTAATGTCATTATCGAGGCAGCCACCCGCCATTTTGATGGCCCAGCCATTGCGGCGAAACTCATTGCGCTGATAGACGATGCGGGTAGAGCCTTCGATGTTGATACCGATGGTATTCTGGATGAAGTGGTTGTCTTCTATCCGGGCGTCGTAGATTTCTTTGAGCAGCAGCCCGTACGCTGCACGGCCCCAGTTGTGCTCAAAGGTGTTTTCCCACATGTTGATGAACTTGGAGAACATCACCGCTACGCCTGCGCCGTTGTCGGCAAACCGGTTGTGGTGGTATTCATCATGGTTGGAAAACATGAAGTGCAGCCCATAGCGCTGATTGCCCACGCTCTCGTTACCCACAATCTTACTGTTGTCCACAAACTCGAAGTAGATGCCATCGCGGTGGCCGGTCACCCAGTTGTCGCGGATGTCCAGCTTCTTGCAGTGCCAGGCGTGGATACCGTTGCCGGAAGAGGCTTCGTCGCGCAGGACACCGCTCAGCTCATTGTTTTCGATCACGGCCTCGTGCACCCGCTCCAGGTAG
>CAJXXJ010000271.1 GCA_913062745.1 uncultured Phaeodactylibacter sp. | reverse complement strand
CTGTTACTGGCCACTAGTGTGATCTCGTAGCTTCCGTCCTCCGTGTAGGTATGCTGCGGCAGGCTGTCGGTGCTGCTGTTGCCGTCTCCGAAGCCCCAGAAGAAGCTATCAGCATCAGTGCTTTCGTTGGTCAGCATCAATGCGGCAGTACCCAGCGGCACTTCCGCCGTGAAGGCAGCCCGTGGCTCTGCCAGGACGGTGATGTGCAGCGTGTCGGTATCAGCACCGGCACCGTTACTCACCTGCTGGGTAATGGTATAAATGCCCGGTGTGGTGTATACAAACTCAGGCTCTGGCCCTGAAGCAACGGGCGGGGAAGCCCCCGGCGCGACGTAGGACCAGGAAGTGGTGTTGTCAGAAGATTCGTTGGTAATACTGACCTGCAACGGGGCGCAGCCTGTGGCAGGGGTAGCGGTAAAGCCGGCCTGCGGAGCAGATTGGAGCTCCAGCGTTTGCGTGGCTGTGTCGGTACCACAATTATTGTAGGCGATGAGCATGGCTTCGTAAGTACCGTCCTCCCCGTAATCTTTGGTAAAGGTATCCGCTGTGCCTGTGGTGCCATCCCCGAAGTGCCAGCGGATGCTGTCTGCATTTTCCGCAAGGCTCTGGAAGCTGACCCACAAGCTGCCGAGGGTGTCATTGGCCACAAATGCGGCCACGGGCGGCGCGCCCACCTGTATGCCAAGGCTGTCTGTGCTGCTGCCGGCCGCATTGCTCACCGTGAGGTAGATCGTGTAATTGCCGGCAGTGGTGTAGGTGAAACTTGGGTTTTGGGCGTCCGAGCTGCCTTCCTCCGAGCCCTCAGCCTGCCAGCTCCAGCTTTCCACATTATCGCTGGACTCATCGGTAAGCTGTACGGTGAAAGGTATACAACCCGCTGTCACATCTGCGCTGAAAGCGGCGGTGGGAGCAGTGGTGATGGTCACCTCCCGGCTCGTGGTATCACTGCCGCAGATGTTGTTAGCGATAAGCGTAATGGTGTAAATACCATCTGCTTCGTAGGTGTGCATGGGCTGTTTGGCGTTGCTGCTGCTGCCGTCGCCAAAGTCCCAGCTGTAGGCTACGGCTCCCTGCGAACTGTTGGTCATCTGTACAGTAGGGCTGCCCAGTGTGGTATTGGCCACAAAGTCTGCCACGGGCTCATCGATGACCACCACGTTTGCGGAAGCGGTACTGCTGCCAGCGGCATTGGAAACTTCTAAAACAATGGTGTACGTACCCACCGAATCATAAGTAAAAGTGGGCGACTGCACATCTGAGCTATCCGGTGCTGCTCCCGGGGCAGACCACTGCCAGGCAGTTACGTTATCCGAAGAGCTGTCCTGTGGCATAAAGGTAAAGGGAACACATCCGGTATCGGCGGGCAGCACAAAGCTGGCTACCGGCGGCGTAACGATGGTCACACTTTGGAAGGTGGTATCGCTTCCGCAGTCATTGAAGGCAACCAGGCGTATGGTGTAGACGCCGTCTGCTTCGTACGTATGCGCCGGCTGTGTAGCAGTACTGCTGTTGCCGTCGCCAAAGTCCCACTCGAAGGTAAAGGCGTAGTTCGAGTTATTCTGCGTCTGAATCATGGCACTCCCAATCGTATCCTGCACCTCAAATGCAGCGTCCGGCAGGCCGTCAACTTCTATCATTTGGACGCTGGTATCAGCGCCGGCCGCATTGCTGGCGATTAGTATTACTTCGTAAACCCCGGCCGTGTCAAACATCACAAGCGGGTCCTGATCGTTGGTCACATTCGGCATCCCCCCTTCTATGGTCCAGCTGAAGTCAGTCGCATTAGCAGAGGAGTAGTTGACCATTTGCATCAGAATAGGGCCGCAGCCGGAAAGCCAGTCCGCGCCAAAATCCGCCACCGGAGGCGTGACGATGGTAACCTCCTGCGTGGTGGTGTCATTACTGCAGTTGCCGTAAGCAATGAGCTCCGTGGTATAGATGCCGTCTTCCTGATAATCATAGACCGGGTTTTCCTCCGTACTGCTGCTGTCGGCGGTAAAGTACCAGCGCAAACTGTCTGCCCGCAGGGAGGTATTGGTGTAGCTGACCACGGTGCTGCCCTGGTCGTTCTGAAAGGTAAAGCCGGCTTCCGGCAGGCTGTCTATTACGATATAGTCTTCCTTGAGCAAGGTATCCGTCAGGCCGGTACTGTCGGTGACGATGAGCTGTACGTCGTAGGAGCCGGGCTGGCTGTAAATGACTACCGGGTTTTCTGCTGTACTGGATTCGGGTGTCCCCCCTTCGAAGGCCCAGAGCCGACTGGCAACCGCATCAACAGTAGTGTCTGAAAAGTTAACTTCCAGGCCGGGGCAGCCCTGCGTGTTATCTGCCGAAAAGGCTGCCTGCAGACTAGCTTCAATCGTTACTTCTTTGATGAGCGTATCCGTTCCGCAGTCATTTTCTGCGACCAGCGTAACGTCATAAGTGCCGCCTTCATCATAGGTGTGGGTTGGGTTGTTCTCGGTACTGCCGTTGCCGTCTCCGAAATCCCAATCCAGTTCCAGGTAGTTATCGGTCAGGTTGGTAAAAGACACCTCTTGTTCGTCTACATCAAATACGAAATCAGCGTTGGGCTCGCCTTCCACAAATATGAACCCTTCGCGGGTCTTGACGTCAGTCCCGGCTACGTTGGTAACCTGCAGGGTAACCGGGTAGAGCCCGGGCTCGCTGTAGAGTACAGTGGGGAACTGCTGGCTCGACTGATTGGGGGCGCCACCGGGGAAAATCCAGTTCCAGGAGTCCACTTCTCCCACAGAAAGGTCGAAGAAGTTGACTTCCAGCACCGCGCACCCTCCATTCGCATCAGCGGAGAAGTCGGCCACCGGAGGCGTTACCGAAATACAATCCGAGGTGACCCAGACCTTGTCGAGGTAGAGGTTATTGCCAAAGTCGGAAATATTCTCAATACGTATCCGCACATCCGGCTCTCCGAAGTAACCACTGAGGTCGATATTGATACAATTGGCGCCGAAGCCGCCGCCGAAGCACCAGTCATTGGGCACAGACGGGGTAAACTCAGAGGTCTGATCCGGAGCGGTAGCAAAGTTGCCGCCGCCGTTTTCTTCAGCCACGAACACTTCATCGGGGAAGGTACTGCCGCCGTCGGTAGAGATCAGCACCCGCATGCGGTCTGCATTAAAGGTATTGTAGCGGGCGTAGGCGTAATCGATAAACAGGCGGGCGTTGCTTTCCTGAGACAGGTTGATGGGTGGGGACACAATAGCATCCGTCTGGCCACCAGACGAATAATTGTAGTTATCCATGAAGGCTGCCGTGTTGCCGTGGGGATTGCCGCCCACTTCCCGGGTATCCCAGGTGATGCCGTTGTCCGGATTGACGACCTGCCAGTTGGTCAGGCCATTTTCGAAGGTTTCGTAAAAGAGGTACTTCGTGCTGTTGTTGGTTTGGCTGATTTGTATTTCCTGATTCAGCACAGTGATATCTGTACCGGCTGCGTTGCTTACGGTGAGCGAAACAACATACCCGCCCGGGTTGGGATATTGTACCGTCGGGTTTTGCTCGGTGGAGGAGCTGGGGATGCCGCCCTGGAAAGTCCACTGCCAGGAGGTAGGCTGGTTTTCCGACTCATCAATAAACTGCAGGAAACTGCCGGGGCAAGCCTCGGTAACCGGTGCGCTGATCGCAGCGACCGGCGGCTGAGCGGACACACCTCCGCACGGGCCAAAGCAACCTGGCTGGCCGGCCCTGAAGTCCACAAAAGCATCGATATCATTTACCGAGTTGTTGGACCATTGATTGCTGGTATTGACGGAAGGGGCCATGATAAAGTTGGAGCCGCCGGCATCGTGCACGGCGTTAAAGTTATGCCCGATCTCGTGCGCCTGCAGTACGCGCAGCTGTGCCGCACTGAGCGTAAAGCGCTGGCAAACGTTATACTTGTTGAAAGAGCAAAGCCCTCCGAGATAGGCTACTCCAATGGTGGACCCTGCCAGGTTACGGTTGGTCCAGAGGGTCGCCAGGCTGTAGGAAAAACCAAAACCGCCGCTTTCGCCCCAGTTGGCGAAGCTGTTCAGCAAAGCTCCGGCATCGTTCGAAGACGTCCAGGGGTCGCAGGAGGGGCAGGTCGAAATAAAGAACCCCTGCACCTGGAATTCTATTTCATCTTCAAATTCATCATCGTAGTTGGTCTGTACATTATTGAGTACGCCGAGCATAAAATTCTGTGTGGCGGATTCCGAACCGTACTGATCAAAGAGGTCGTAGTCAGCAGCCAGCCCCATAGGCACGCCGTAGCACTGCATCATACGGGTAGACTCTGATGCCGGACGGCGATCGTGGTGCTCGTGCCCTTCGTCATCGGTGCCGCAGACATGGTCTTTTGGGATCACGTCCGTTTGCCGGTACACCACATACAGCCCGGTGGGCAGACTTTCGTCTAAATAATGAGCAGGCTCGAAATAGATGGTGCCTTCATCTGTTTTGACAAAACCAAACAGAAAATCCTCTGCCACCGTCAGGCTCACGCGGCTGCCGGGTGCATCGGTAAGCTCGCCCTGATAGGTAGGCGTAGCGCCCCGGGGGTATACCTCCCTGCCGCCGGGCCCGGCCACTACGAGCTGGAAATCATCCATCCGCAACTCGCGGGCCTGCAGGGCCATTGGCCACTGTATTTGCCGGCCGAAGCTTAACTGCAGCGTTCCGACTCCACCCTGCTGCTGCAGGTAGTCTTCCATCTCAGCAGGATCACCCGCGTACAGAGAATAGGCTGTAAAGTGCTCATCGAGCACAGCTGAGTTGCGGTTCTGCGCAGTAAAATGGAAAGAAGACTGGCTGTAGGAAAATAAGGGGAAACAAACAACGAAAAACAGGGTAAACAGTCTAAACATGTAAACATGAATTTTCAGGTCCGTAAGTTGCTGCTATTCTGCCTGCTGACAGTAGCAAAGATGGTATTTGGGGCGTTTTGCCAACAGGCTGTAGTTAAATAGGGAGGAGGCTGCGTAAATTTTGCAGTATGGCAAAAATAGTAGTTCTCGCAAAAGTGCAAAGCCTCATCCGGTGATTCGTCGGCTATTTAGCGTATCAGGTGGGGGTAAACATCCATTTGGGGCATCCAAATGAAGGATTTATGCGTTATATACCGGCTATTCGGTTGCTTCCTGCAGAAGGTCCAAACCCCATAACCGGCCTTATACTGTATACGGATAAGCGTCGAATAGGTTATATTACTTTAATAATATGTTACATATTTTCCCTAAAATTTTCCAGATTATGAAATTATTCCGGCTTCTGATTATTGCCTTTCCGCTACTGCTGCTGCCGGCTGCTATGTCTGCTCAGCAGGATGAAAATGTTGACAAATACTTTGACGAAAGCCAGGGCTTCACGCACCGATTGTGGTACGGTGGCGGATTCACACTTTGGTTCGGCGGTATCAATGGAGCCAGCCGTTTTGAAACTGGCATTTCCCCCATGGTGGGATACAAAATCACAAAAGAGTGGTCTGTAGGGCCCCGTTTTTCATTGCTTTACATCAACTACCGGGAGAACCTGGGCCCCTTTGTTGCCAAGGCCAATCTCGTCAATTACGGTATTGGGGCTTTCACCCGCTATAAAGTATTCGGCGATTTTTTCATACACCTGGAATACGGCGCAGATAATGAAGAATGGCCGACCAATGGCCCGGTCAACAGCGATAACCAAATCCCAACGGTACGCAGGCTTCGCAGCAATGGCTTCATTGGTGCTGGTATCAACCAATCCATTGGTGGCCTTTTAGGTGCTGATATCTATGTGCTTTACAATGCGCTGCTTCCGGAGAATGACTTCCGCTCGGCTTTCGATATCCGTTTCGGAGTTACGTAACTTTTTATAGAG
>CAJXXJ010000270.1 GCA_913062745.1 uncultured Phaeodactylibacter sp. | reverse complement strand
AGCCCGATCAGGGAAGCGAGGGTCAGAAAGCGGTTGTTCATGGCAAAGCGCAGGGTAGGGCCGTAGAGCTTATACCGCATCCAGTCCATGGCGCGCTCAAAAGCCTCCTGTATCTTATTGGTATCCTTGTCCGGGCTCAGCGCTTTACTGTGGGCTACGTGCGTAGGCAGAATGATCGCACCTTCCACCAGCGAAAATACCAGGGAGAAGATGACCACAATCGCCATCTGCGAGAAGAAATCGCCCAGCCGGCCATCGATAAACAGGAAGGAGGAAAAGGCGACAATCGTGGTGACAATTGCGGCAAACACTGCCGGCACTACCTGTATTGTACCCTCAAGCGCTGCCCGCATACGCGGAACTCCGGCCTCGTACTGCTGGTAAATGTTTTCACCGATCACAATACCGTCATCCACCAGTATACCAATCACCAGGATCATGCCGAAAAGCGAAATCACGTTGATCGTCACGCCGAAGGCACCCGCCAGCAGGAACATGCCGGCGAAGGAGATGGGGATCGCCAGGGCCACCCAGAATGCCAGCCTCCAGTTGAGGAACATCGCCAGCAAAACCAGGACGATACCGAAGCCCAGCAGGCCATTCTCAATCAGCAGGCTGATACGCTGCCGGAGGACTTCCGAGCCGTCCCGGATGATGGACGCTTCCACGACCTCATTTTCTTCGTTAAAATCTTCAATGTACTGCCGCACCTTGTCGGTGATGGAGATCATATCCTCTTCCAGCGTATTCTGTACCGTCACCACCACGGAGGGGGCTCCGTTCAGGAAGCTCCGGTTGGGATTGTCGGCCCACTTATCGCGCAGGTCGGCAATCTCATAGAGCCGGACCACACTGCCGTCTGCGGTGGTTTTTACGATTACATCCCGCAACCCCTCTGCGTAGTACTCTTTGCTGCGGGCCCGTACGAGCAACTCTTCATCTTCGCCCTTGACCGTGCCGCCGGTTATTTCCAGATTGGCAGCGCGCACAGCGTTGGCGGCCTGCTGAAAGGTGAGGTTATAGGCGCGCAGGTCCTTTTCGCGGAAAGCGATTTCAATCTCCTCCTCCGGGAAACCGCTGAGGGATACCTTGGAGATGCCCTCCATCTGCCGCAGGTCTTCTTCCACGAGCCGACCGTAGCGCTTCAGGGTTTTCAGGTTGACGTCGCCGCTGATCGCAAAACTGATGGCGAAGCCCAGGTTTTCCTGAATGTACACCACCGGCGGCTCCAGGCCAACGGGGAAAGAGTTGATCTGGTCTACCGCATTGCGCACATCAATCAGGACATCATCGGTGTCAAAGCCCTTGAGCACCTCTACGGTAATGGAGCCGCTGTTCTCCTTAGAGACGGAGGTATAGCGCTCCACACCGGTCACTCCCTTCAGATTTTCTTCTATTTTTTTGACTACGCCTTCCTCCATCTCCTCCGGGGAAGAGCCGGGGTAAATGAGCTGTATATTAATGATCCGGCTCGGCACCTCCGGGAAGAAGGTGGATTTCATGTTGTACAGGCCAGCCAGCCCCATGAAGAAGAGCGCGAACATCAGCAGGTTGGCCGCAACGGGAAATTTGATAAAATAATTGACGAATTGTTTCATAGCTGTGGTTTATTCAACGGCACCCAGGCTGCTGTCTTTGGGTGCGGCATTAGAAGATTGTGCGTTTCCGGAGCGGGCAAGTTTGATTTTCATGCCATCGAATGCGTCCGGGATCGGCTCTGCCATAACCGGCGTACCGTCTGGCAATCCACGCACGATAGCGGACTCGTCCGTCATTTTGACGACCTGCACTTCTTCCAGTCGCAGGAAGGAGTCCCGGACGACGAATACGGCGCCCTGATCCACCAGCAGGCGGCGGGGCAGGGGATAAGCGTTGTCGATACTGCTTGCTACCACCTCGCCGCGCATGTACATGTTTTCGCGCAGCTCTTTGCCGCTCACGCCGATGAATACGCGCACGGTCTGTGTGCTTTCGTCCACCTGATTGCTGATGCGGTTGATGCGCCCTTTCCATTCTCCCGGTATTGCATCGGAGTAGAGGGTCACCGGGTTGCCTTCCGCGATATACTTCAGGTCGCGCAGCGGTACAGTAGCTTCCAGCTCGTAGCTGTTGGTGTTCATGAGCTCGCCCAGCTTCTGGCCGGCCCTTACGATGGCGCCCGGGTTGATGCTCACGGAGGTCAGCACGCCGCCGAAGGGAGCATAGATGCTGTACTTGTCGAGCCGCTCTTCCGCACTTTTGATATTGTAGTACTGGCTGTACAGATTGCGGGAAGCGATGAAGTACTTCTCCTGCTCATTCACCGGCTCCGGAAAGGGAGCAAGCGGATCCTCTACCTCAAAGCTATCGAGGTAGTTTTGCCAGTTTTGGAAACTCTCTGGGTAATCAATCTTTAAATCCGGCATGAGCTGCGTGACCGCATTCAGCAGGTTGCTCTTTTGAGAAAGCAGCGACAGTTTGGCTTCTTCCTGATCTACCTCGATGAGCAGGCTCCCTTTCGGGAAATAAGTGCCAACTTTGAACGGGCGGCCGGTAGACTCCAGCGTGCCGGAAACCTCTGAGAAAATATCGATCTTATCAAAGGCAGACAACTCGCCCTGCACCTGAAGCTGCGTAGGGATCTGCCGGTTCTGCACCCGCAGGGTGTCTACCGTTTTGACCTTAGTGCCGGCTACCTTGCGCTGCGGGGGCTCTTTTTGCTGGGTGAGAAAGCGGGCCGCCGCAAATGAGCCCAGTAGAATGACCAGCCCTGCGAAAATGCTGACTCGGCGTGCTGTTTTACTCATGGTTTAGATTTTCAATGGTGCTGCTTCACAGGCAGCGATTTTAGTTGTTTTTGCAACGAATTTAGATATGGCTCAGAATGTGGCGGAGTACCCGGTGGCAGCTCTCAATATCTGCTGTGCTCAGCCCCTCGGTAGCTTCCCGGGTTACTTCGTCAGCGAAAGGCATAAGCTTGGACCGCATGCTGCGGCCCCGGTGTGTCAGGTATATCAGCTTGGTCCGCTTGTCCTGCGGATTGGGCACCCGCACCACCAGGTTCTCGCGCTCCATATGGTCAAGTGCGCGGGCAATTGTCGCTTTATCCTTGATATTGGAAACGGCCAGGTCCTGTTGCCGAACACCTTCCTTATCCCACAAATCGACCATAATGCCCATGTGCGAGTGGTGCAGGCCCCAATCTTCCATACCCGAACGCTGCCGGATAGCATTGGCCAGCATGCGGCCCACACGGTTAGTGAGAAAGACCAGTGAATCAGTAGGAAAATGAGCGGCTTTGTTCTTCAAATTAGTTGCGTTTGCAACGAGAACAGAGGCGTGCGCTGAAAGTTTAGCGATAGCCGGAAAAAGAAGTCTGAAAATACAACGAAAGAGAACGCCAAAGGGGTGAGCAAAAACCGAAATTTAGCAGCAGCCCGAAAAAATAAAAAGCCGCCCGGCAGTACCCGGGCGGCTTTAGCTATAATAAACCGATGGCTGTCGGCTATTAGTTTAGTGAAAATTGCATCACTGCATCAGAAGAGTTATGGAACATCAACTCTGAAATATTTGGGCTCATATATTCGCTGAGCGGCATTTGAGCGATGCTTTCCATAATCTCGAATTCGGACTCTCCCGACATGATGGCCCAAAGTTTGGAGCGGTCCATTGCCAGCGAGTAAGCCTTGACGCGGCCCTCTGCCAGCATGCTGTTGATCACATACCGCTGCTTGGGGATAAGCGCCATGAACTCCTCGTCAAAGGATTCCGGGAGGTCAAATTCTATCATGAAAGTCTTTTTCATCACTTTTCGTCTTAAATTTCTACTTGTAATAATGACAATAAGGGGGGATATGTTGCACAACGGGCCGTTAAGAAAACATTAAGCCGGGCTTAGTACTCCGTGTAAAACCCCATTTTCCCCATTTGATAATCGCGCATCGCCTCCATGATTTCGGTCTGCGTGTTCATCACATAGGGCCCCCACTGTGTAACAGGCTCTCCGATGGGCTGCCCGCTCAGCACGAGCACTTCCGTTGCCGGGGACTTTCCGCGCAGGGCAATCCCTTCCCCCTCATTTTTAAACTGCAGCAGATGTTCCTGCTCGTAGCTCCAGTTTTCGTTGAGCTGTACGCTGCCGCTTACGATGTAGATCAGAGCATTGTGGGTTTTCGGAATCGGGATTTCCGCGTAAGCGCCCTGCTCCAGAGACAGCTGAAAGGCATTGACCGGGGTAAAGGTCCGGGCGGCGCCCTTTTGCCCGCCTAACTCACCCGCCACCACCCGCAATCTGGCCTGGCCGCCATCGAGTTTCACCACCGGGATGCTATCTGATTTGATATCCTGATAATCGGGCTGAGCCATTTTGTGCGCTTTCGGCAAATTGACCCACAGCTGAATACCATGCATGCGCCCGCCTTCGCGGAGGAAGCTTTTGCTGGCCCGCTCACTGTGGATAATGCCCCGCCCGGCGGTCATCCACTGTACGTCTCCCCCGGACAGCAGCCCTTCGTTGCCCCGGCTGTCCTTGTGCCGGATGCTACCCTCGTACAGAAACGTTACCGGCTCAAAGCCCCGGTGGGGGTGTGGCCCGACATCGAGCGGGTCTGTGCCCGGCTCCACCTGAGTGGGGCCAAAGTGGTGCAACAGCAGGAAAGGGTCAACCTGCTCGACCTTCACGGTGGGTAGCGGCTGTTTGACGGCTGTGCCGCCCATGTCCATCAGCTCGCTTGCCTGTATGTTAGCAACGGGGCGAAATTTCATAAGCTGTTTTTTTTGCAGAGTAAGCCAGCAAAAGAGGTGCCATAAGCAAATCGCTGCCAAAAACGTAGGGAATGCTGACAGCCTGTCGGGGCACAGCAAACGAACATGCACAATGAGCATGCGTTCCAACAGCAGCAATACAGGCATTCAGGCGGGCACTGTTTTATCCCGCCTCCAGCCAGTATATACGCTGCGATGAGGCATGCCGGAATAGCCTGCTTTATCGTACTGCATACAACCTCATAACCATTTTATCAACAACCGAAGCGAAGGCTTTGGACAAAACCAAATGAAAATATGTTACGCTGGGCACTAATTTTTCTGATTGTTGCATTGATCGCAGCCATTTTCGGATTCGGAGGCATAGCCGCCGGCGCTGCCTCGATCGCGAAGATTATCTTTTACATCTTCCTGGTACTGCTCGTGATCTCCCTCATCATGGGTTTGGTAAGGCGATAAGAGTAACCACCAACGAAAAGCTTTTTGTACATTACTGTTTTTCAGAGCCGCTGTGCAGGATGCGCAGCCCGGTTTGAATTTAAAGAAGTACCCCGGTACTTCCGCCCGAGTGGCTGAATGGGCTTGTTCCTTGGCGGACAAGCTGATTCAGCCGTTCTCTTTTAAGGGTGCCCGGGCCCGCCGGGGGAGGAGCAGCCCGTTTTAGGAATGCGATCGGGCTAAAAAGGGGCGAAGTTTTAAACAAAAAGGTGAAAAAAAGGAAAAAATTACAGAAATTTGGACAGGAATGTTCATCCGGCTGCTCCATTTCCGGGAAGAAAGCAGGCGGAATCAGAAAATTTTCCGTGCCGCGTCTGCGTTAACGAATACTATACAGCATTTGGTTAAAAAAGAAATTTAACAGGCGGTAGCATATCGCTTGCCCAGACACAGGCGCAGCTTCGGTTGCCCGCAAAACCAAAAATTATAACACCATGATGAAGCTTTGGCAAACCTTATTGCTCAGCCTGCTCGGCCTGAGTGCCCTCTCTGCCCAATCTGACCCTTACTATACCGTACAAATCGGGACCTTTATTGATGCTAAGCCTTCTGACTTTGAGGGGCTGCGCGATATTGGCTTTGTGCACGCCCGCGAACTGGATGGCAACCTCGTGGAAATTTACCTGGGAG
>CAJXXJ010000269.1 GCA_913062745.1 uncultured Phaeodactylibacter sp. | reverse complement strand
GATCAGTATCCGTTCCGCGGTGCAGACTTCACTTCTCTGGGCGTGACCTATCAGCAGGCGCTGGCGAACTATCTGGTTGGCCCAGTGAGCGGCCTGGTAACTGCTGCAGATTATCCGGTAGGCGGCGAAGGCCGTATTACGCAGGTAGTCAACGTAGATGGTGGTACCGTATCTGAGCTGTCTGGCAGCTCTGCTTGCCTTGCAGAAGGTTCTAACCTGACCACCTTTGAGACGACATCTGAGGCAGCCAACTACGCCTATGTTGTAACGGACGAGAACAACGTGATTGTCGATCTTCTGGCTGGCAACGCAGCTACGCTGTTCAGCTACGACGGCACTGTACGGGTATGGGGTCTGGCTTTTGCGGGTGATATCCTGGCGGAAGTCGGTGATGATGCGGCCACCACTCAGCTGGCGAGCATTGCATTTGATCTGTCTGACAACTTCCTGACGTATACGGACGACGATAAGGTTTTCACGCTGCAGATTCTGCACAACAACGACGGCGAGTCTCAGCTGATCAACGCAGGCTCTGGCCTGGAGGATATCGGCGGTGCTGCCCGTTTTGCAGCGGTAATCGCTGATCTGCGTGCGCAGAGTGCGGATGCGGGTGTAGCGAGCGTGCTGCTGTCTTCCGGCGACAACTACCTCCCGGGCCCGGAATTTAATGCGAGCCTGGAACTGCCGGCAGATGCTCCGCTATACGATGCGCAGGTGCTGAATGCACTGGGCTACGACGCTCTGGCGATTGGCAACCATGATTTTGACTTCGGCCCGGCTATTCTGGAGCGCCTGATCGAGGGCACTACGGCCGGCAACGACACCAAGTTCCTGAGCGCTAACCTCGACTTCAGCGCAGTGCCTGGCCTGCAGGAGCTGAAAGACAACGGGCAGATTGCGGAGCGCACCATCATCGAGCGCAACGGCGTGAATATTGGCGTGTTTGGCCTGACCACTACTGACCTGCCGTTCATCTCCAGCCCGGGTGGGGTGGAAGTAGACACGGCGCTGATGACGATTGCCATGGAGCAGATTGCAGCGCTGCAGTCAGAAGGCGCAGAGCAGATCATCCTGATCAGCCACCTGCAAGGCATCAGCCAGGATACTTCCCTGGCCAAGGCGCTGAGCGGTGTAGACATTATCATCGCAGGCGGCGGCGACGAACTGCTGACCAACAACCCGGCGGATACGCTGCCGGGCCTGAGCGTAGGCGGCCCTTACCCGCTGCAGATTACGGATGCTGCAGGCGAGACGGTATACGTAGTGACGACTGCGGGCGAGTATCGCTACGTAGGCCAACTGGTAGTCAGCTTCAACAAAGCGGGCGATGTGGTCAACGTATGCGAGGAGAGCGGCCCGGTGCTGGTCGATACGGATGAGATTGACGAAGAACTGCAGGCTGAAGTAGTGGATCCGGTATCAGACTACGTTGCCAACCTGGCAGAAAATGTACTGGCTATTACCGAAGTAGACCTGAACGGCATCCGTCAGGAGGTGCGCACGCGCGAGACGAATCAGGGTAACCTGATTGCTGATGCTCTGCTGTGGCAGGCAAATGAGCTGGCCGCTGACTTTGGTGCTCCGGCGCCGATGGTGGCCCTGCAGAATGGTGGTGGTATCCGCAACAATACCATTATCGAGGCAGGCACGGAGCTGACAGAGCTGACTACCTTTGATATGCTGCCGTTCTCCAACTTTGTGTCTATCATGGAGCCGGTGCCGGCTACGCAGTTTAAGGAGATACTGGAGAATGCGGTATCCCGCGTAGAAGATGTGAGCGGCCGCTTTGCGCAGGTTGCAGGCTTTGAGTTTGTATACGACCTGGAAGGCACGGCGCAGGAGCTGGATGGCGACGGCAACGTAGTGACAGCAGGCTCCCGCGTGGTAAGCGCTACGCTGGATGACGGCACAGCGATCATTGCAGATGGCGAGGTCGTAGCGGGTGCTCCGGACATTACCATTTCCACGATCAACTTCCTGGCGCGCGGCGGCGATCAGTATCCGTTCCGCGGTGCAGACTTCACTTCTCTGGGCGTGACCTATCAGCAGGCGCTGGCGAACTATCTGGTGCAGGTACTGAACGGTGTAGTCTCGGCTGATGACTACCCGGTAGGTGGTGAAGGCCGCATTACGCAGCTGATGAACCTCATTGGCGGCGGCGGTTTGTCCCTGATGGTGAGCAACGAGGAGATGGGTGTGCAATACTTCCCGAATCCGGTGGCCAGTGGCCTCACCGTCCGTTTTGATATGGAAGTGGATGGCCAGGCTCAGCTGCAGTTGTTTGACCTGAATGGCCAGCAGTTGGCTACGGTATTTAATGGTACGCTGGATGCGGGCCGTCAGGAGGTGCGCTATGATCTGAGCGGCCTGCCGACTGGTGCGTATATCTTGTCGCTGCGGGCGAATGGCAAGCAGACGGCCATTTCAGTGGTGAAGGAATAATTTTTCTTTTTTGCCGGCCTTTTTGAGGCGGGTATAATTGGGGCCGGGTGCATCGTGTTGGTGTGCCCGGCCTCTTTTTTTGGTGGTGTGTGGCCGGGCGGTAGCTCCACGGGTGATCCCACCGGCGAGGGCCAGCGGCCCGCTGATGTTAGTGGCTGTAAGGCCAAAATTGGTGTAGAGCGCCGTAGGTGAGGTAATGTGGAGCTTCTGCGAGCAGGGGCATGCAGCTCTTACATGTCACTTTTCCCATCGCGGCAAAAGTAACCAAAAGCGCTAGGCTGTGTATCGTTCTTAACGCTCCGGGAGGGCGTTAGCGGCTAAACCCTACAAACTCGCGCATGGGTGAGGTGTTTTGCACCGTTGCTGTAGGTTACAAGGCGTTTTCTGTAGTGCCTGGAGTGCAGTTCGCTCATACAGTGTATCGTTTCCCTCCGTCACGCCGCTGCGCTTTGTTCCTACGGGCCGCCGCTAACGCCCTCCCTCCACTAAACGCTACAATGCCGGGAATGCGTTCAGCTTGGTGTATGTAGGCTGCGGATCCGGATTAAGCGGTGAGCGTTGCTCTTGGGTTTGGGCTTCGTGGCTTTGGCGTAAAAGTTTTGAGTGACCTAAGGACACCGGGCTCCAAGTTGCCCGGAGACAGCCCCGCGGGTGGTGCCCCGGCAAGGGCCAGCGGCCCGCTAATGTTGGTAGCATAGCCTGCAAAAACAAACAGGAGCGCCGCAGGTGCGGAAATATCAAGCCAAAAAACCACCCGGCACATAGCCCGCCCCCCGCAGCTCATCCCGCAGCCAGGCGATATGCCCAGGCCCCACCTCGCAGCATCCGCCAACGATAGTCGCGCCATCCCGGACCCACCGCATTGCGTGTTTAGCGTAAGCTTTCGCACCCAGGTCCGTGCGCGCCTGCAGCGCATCCACTGTGCCGCCCGGCTGTAGCGCATCCACCGAAGTGAACGCATTAGCATAGCCGCCGTAGGGCAAATTCTGTTGCCTGCGCACGTAGGCCATGCCCTCCGTAATAGCCTCCGGACAAGAGCAGTTGAACAAGAGCGCATCCGGCCCCTCTTCTTCCGCCATACGCAATGCTGCAGAAACGGACGCTCCGGAACGCAGCCCCCCCGGCACCTTATCAGAAAGCGAAAAGCTGAGCAACACCGGCTTGCCTGATGCCTTCGCAGCCTGCACCGCAGCGCGCCCTTCCCGCACCGAAGGGATGGTCTCCGCCAGAAACAGACTAACCTGACCGGCCTGCAGAGCGACGAGCAATTCGTATTCCCGCCGGATATCTTCAAAACTCCGGCTGTCGGTAGTGTAGCTGCCCACGAGAGGCGGCAGGCAGCCCGCAATCTGTACGTCTTTCTGTCCGGCCGCCGCTGCCTGCGCAATATCGAGCGCCATCCGGTGCATCGGCTGCAGCCATCCGGGCTCGCCATCCCGCTGCAGCCGCGAGGGCGTAACGGTGTAATTGTTGGCTGTAATAATGCGGGCGCCCGCCCTGATGAAGTCCTGATGTACGTCCTGCACCACTTCCGGCTGCTCCATCATCACTTTGGCAGACCACAACGGGTGGGCAGGGCGGCCAGACCGCTTTTGAATCTCCTGCCCCAGCCCACCGTCGAGGAGGGTAATGGTTTTCATAGCTTTATGCGTTCAGTTCCGGCGAAATAACCACCTGGGGAACGGGCCAGCCACAGGCAGGTTCAGCAACGCGGGACGGTGCGGGGACGTTTGACAATTTTATTAGAGAAGAAAGGCTTTATGAGCGTGAGATGCGAGGTGGTGGTATTTATTAATGATTACGGGGCGAACTTTCTTCCATACAAATGCAAGCACGATCACACCTCCAACAGCGATACCTCCTATCATCACTGGCGATATTGTCGCTGAAAATAAGAGTAAAAAGATAGACGTCAGTACGAATGATTCGGATTCATGGCAGTTTTCTTTAACCTGATATCAATTTAAAATAGGTAACGCTTCCCTGCAGCGATTCTCGCTTTAGCGATATAAAAGTATAAAAGCGTAAATTTCATTCAAAAAGTTGAATGATTGACCAATTGATAAGGCAGGTAGGCGATCAATTCGCCAAGATCAAAGACCACCGAGCTACCAACAGCAGTTACTATTTGAGCGACAGCCTGAAAGGAGCCTTCGCTATGTTTAGCTTAAAGGACCCTTCTTTGTTGATATTCCGGCAGCGCTTTGGACAGCGCCAGGAAAACCTCAAACGCATCTTTGGCTTAGAGCGAATACCAGGGGATACGGCTATGCGTGAAAGTATTGATGGCGTCCACCCCTCGCAGATCCAGGAAGTATTTAACCTCCCCCTAAGCCATGTGCGGCAAAAAAGCTTCTGGAAGGGACGCCAGGTTCTGGGCGGTTACGTTGCCATAAGCATTGACGGCACCCAACATTATTGTTCCAGCAAAAAGTCTTGCCCGCATTGCCTGGTAAAGAAGCTCCGCAATGGGCAGGAACAGTACTACCACCAATTATTGGGAGCCGTACAAACCCATCCCAACCACAAAGAAGTTTTTCCGATAGCAGGAGAAGCAATAGTGCGCCAGGATGGAGCCACCAAAAATGATTGTGAGCAGAATGCTGCTAAACGGCTTGTCCCCAAAGTGCGGCAAATGCTGCCTGAAGACAAGTTGCTGTTTGTAGCAGATGCACTGTATAGCACTGGCCCGTTCATCCAATTGATCCAGCAAGCCGAAGCCAGTTTTCTGATCACCATTAAAGAGGGCTATGTTTTGGTACAGGCCAGACGGTTGGCCGAGCAAAACAAGTTGAAGCAGTTTACCTGGTCCAATGGTAAAACCCGGAGCCAGGTCCGATATGCCAACTCTTTGATCCTAAATGGGCAGCACCAGGATATCCATGTCAACTATTTGGAGTATGAACAAACGGAGATAAAGAGTGGGAAAACCCTCTACAAAAGTAGTTGGATTACCGATATCCCGGTGGATGAGGACAATGCCAAAGAACTAGTAGCCGTGGGCAGAGCCCGGTGGAAGATTGAGAATGAAACCTTCAATACCTTGAAAAATCAAGGCTACCACATGGAACACAACTACGGACATGGCAAAAAATATCTGGCTACCAATTTCGCCCTGCTAATGTTACTGGCATTCTTGGTGGACCAGGTCACCCAAGCAAAAGACAAGGCTTTTCAAGTGGCATGGCAAGTTTGCCAGACCAAGAAAAACCTCTGGGAGAAGATCCGCCAGGTCTTTGATCTGATCCCCGCAGTGTCAATGAACGCTATTTATCGTTTCATCGCAAAGGAGCAGCAAATTGACTACCCTTTGCTTGAATAGATTTCGTGTTTAATATTACTAAAGCGAGAATCGCTGGCTATGATATCACCGGCCAAAATGCTCTTCCTAGTGACACGACCGGAATATGGATTGGAAATGATGCCAGTAATAT
>CAJXXJ010000268.1 GCA_913062745.1 uncultured Phaeodactylibacter sp. | reverse complement strand
GAAAACCGGGCGGCAGGTATTCGCGCAGTCATCCAGTGTGGATACCTGTCCGGGCGTCTCTTCGCCACATTCAATTTCTTCCTGCCACCTCACCTCAAGCGTACCGGCATCTGTCAGGATGAAGTCGCCCATATTAAGGTTGGGTATTTCAGTATTGAGGTTGGTAACCTCTACGAATTCCAGGACGGTAGAGTCCCACTTCACATCAAAGTCCGTCTGAATGATGTCGGACCAGTTTTCGAGGGTTACATCCACGCAGAATTGCTCGCCGGAGCAAGGCAGTTCGTCGGGCTCCTCAAAGTAGAGGGTATAGGCCTCGATCTGTGCGTACAGGGGGGCCGCCCCAAATAGCAGCAGCACGATTAGCGTTGTTAAACTTCTCTTGTTCATAAAGAAATTGAATTTGGGAAGTATGATCGAAGTAGTATGCATGGGATCAAGCATCGTTTTATAGGTCTGTCTTATTGGTCTGATAGAATACATCAGCGGCCCGGCCTTTTGGGGCGTAAGCCACTGCATCATATGGATTAGCGGAACAGGTCAAAACCCAGGTTGAGCTCGTGGGTCCCGCCCACGCTCGGCCCGAAGGAACTGAAGGAATAGCTGTAGCCGTAGCCGATGGAGATGGTTTGGTCGAAGCCAACGGTATCGCCCAGCAGCACGCCGGTCTCGAGGTGCACCATTCCGGCACTTGAACCACCCGCGCCGATCCAGAAGTTGACGGGCAGGTAGTAGCGCAGGTTGAAGTCGGCGTTGACTGGTGCGCCTTCTGTGTACTTCACCCAGAGGGAAGGCTCCAGGAAGCCGCCGTTGTCCAGGAAGAAATAGTAGCCCAGCATACCATAATAGTGCTGCAGCCGCTTCACCTCGTATTCGCCGTCTTCGTTTTGGAAAGTAAGGTCAAGCCCGAATACCTGAGGCACGGACAATCCGGTGTAAAACATATTGTCGTTGCGGCCTACCATACGATAGTAGTAAAGGCCTACGCCTACGTCCGGGAAAAACTGAGACTGATTGACGGTGCCAAGCAGGTCTCCCTGCTCCCGCAGCCGGATATCGGAGGCATCCACCCGGAAATTCACGCCGCCGGCGCTCAGCCCCACTACGAATCCGCTTTCTTCGGGATTTGGTGAAACAACTCCGGCAATACGCCCGTAAAAACCAGTGAAGCCGGTTGGCCCGGTCTGATCATTGATCACATGGCCGCCCGCCATAAAGGTAACACCCGCACCTTTGGAGTGCAGGTACGAGCCACGGACGGTCTGCGTAGTCGGAGCATTTTCAAAGCCTACCCACTGTGCGCGGTAGGAGCCACCGAAGGAAACGTTTTGGCCAAAAGCCAAAAAATTGGAGGGCACAGCCGCCGGATTAATGACGGTAGCGTTCTCTCGGTACTGAGTAAATAAGGAAAGTTGTTGTGCCGGAAGGGCGGTAACTGTCAACAAAAACAGCAGGATGGGAAGTAAGGTCGTGCGTGTCATGGGATAAGTTTTTGAGATGCGCAAAGGTAGAAAATTTTAGCGCTCAAAAAACACGGTTTCGTTAACAAATAGGATTAAAACATATCTTATTTTACAAGATGCTTTAAGATTGGACTATTACGAAACGCGAGTCCCTACGACAGTGGAAAGAAACAGGATAGCAGGCTGGACAGCTCAAGCAAAAGCATAACAATTCCGGCTGCCGTACAGTGGCAGACAGTGCTGTTCATAACCCCACTAACCTCCTTTTCTTTTGTATGTGTACCTCTCAAAGCTCTTGCCGGGCCCCGAACGCTGTCGTCAGCCCGTTGGCTAGTGTGGCTTTCGCCAAAATTCATTTGGCTTACCCATCAATAGCGCGACCAAATTTAGGGCTTTGGATTCAAATTAGCCTATTTTATGTATGATAAATTTACCTTAGAGGTAAGGAAGAAAGTACATATTCTGCATTTACTGGGCGCTAGCACAGCCAGCTCTTCCACACATAATGCACATTAACAAGCGTTTACGAGGAGCACCCCTAAAGTACTGGAATAGCATTGTGAAGTACCGCAATTTGTTAAAAATCCTTTTCGCCCGGCGGCAAAGAATCTTCAGCCTGAAGATTATTACCATTTTACCGCTGCTTCCGAAGGGGAAATTCCGGCCGGAAAGCCTCTCGTTGAGCAGCCCGGTAACCCTCTTTTCAAAGTAAAGATGAGGGTGCTGTCAAATCAAAGCCAGGATTTGCTGGCCTGATTGCCGCCCTCTCCGGTATGGTTGAGCATATAAGAGAAACCGCTGTGCAGGCTGTACGCTCCTCCTTCGCCATCGGCACGCAGCGCCAGAAAGCCCACCTGAAAGGACCGGTAGCCCTTCTGCTTTTTCACGATTCGCGAAAGCGCCTCCCGGCAGGCAGCCTCGGGGCTCCACCCCTGCCGCATCAGCTCCACAATCAGAAAACTGCCACAGCTCTTCATTACTGCTTCTCCCAGCCCGGTAGCCACCGCACCGCCCACCTCTCCATCCAGATAAAGCCCGGCGCCGATGATGGGAGAGTCCCCTACCCGGCCGTTGATCTTGAATGCCAGCCCGGAAGTAGTGCAGGCACCCGCCATCTGCCCGGACTGATCAATGGCCAGCATGCCGATGGTATCGTGGTTCTCGATATTAATAATCGGCTGGTATTTCTCTTTCTTTTTCCACTCTTTCCAAGCTTTGCGGGCGTTTTCGGTCAGCAAGTCCTTTTTTTCAAACCCCTGCTCCAGTGCAAAGCGCTGCGCACCGCTACCGGCCAGCATCACATGTGGGGTGTGCTCCATGACTTTTCGGGCTACGGATACCGGGTGTTCAATATCCTCCAAAAAGCAGACAGCGCCGCAGTTGCCGCTGTGCTCCATCACGCAGGCATCGAGCGTTACCCGGCCATCCCGGTCGGGCCGCCCGCCGTAGCCAACGGAGAGGTCTTTGGGGTCGCTCTCAGCTACCATCACCCCTTGCTCAACGGCATCGAGCGCGGAGCCGCCGCCGGCGACCACCTGCCAGGCTTTGCTATTGGCTGCTACATTTTTCCAGGTAGAGACCACGGCAGGGCCGCCCTTTGGCGATGGCGGTGCTGAGGCAAAAACCGAAGGGAATGCACTTACTCCTAAAAGGCCGCCCAGTGCCCGGCGGACGAATTTTCTCCTGCTGCTCATTGTATGGGTATCAATTAATAATGCAGCAGCAAGTTAAAAAAAATCAGAAACTAAAGACCGGGGCAGCCAATTCGTCCAGCTTTGGAAGCACCGGCGCAGGCCTGTTCTTTTTGGATATGGTCACGGGTGGGCAGAAATAGCGCACCAGCTCAAAGGAGGCTGCTGTGCTGCTGCGTATCCGTTGTATGAACTGCAGGCCCGGGTTGGGCTGACAGATAGTGGGCTCGTCTTGGAGGTCGCCGTCTGCATCCGTATCGAGCGTGGGGCAGCCTCGCCCTCCGGGGCTGCCGGGCAATCTCGGGCAGGGGTCCTCTGCATCGGCCAGCCCGTCCAGGTCATAATCGGGGCAGCCGCCGGTGGCGATAGTGCCGACCTGATACGGGCATTCATCATCCCGGTCCGCCACGCCATCCCGGTCTGCATCCGGGCAGCCATTGAGCAGAGGGCTGCCTGCCAGCTCCGGGCAAATATCCTCCAAATCCTCCACGCCGTCTCCGTCCTGATCCGGGCAGCCGCGGGCTGACCATACGCCCCTCACCCGGGGACAGGCGTCTTCTTCATCAGCGATGCCGTCGCGGTCGCTGTCTTTAGGCAGTATGCGCATCGTAAGGGTGACCGCAGCGGAGGGCAGCCAGTCATTTGTGGATGGATTGCCAGCCTGACTGATGCCGTCGAGGTAGTCTGAGAAAGCAGTAAGGGTAGCCAGTTCAACGCCTACAACCATACGGCGGCTGAGGTCCAGCTTGACGCCGGCCCCCACCGGCAGCGTGAATTGTTGCCTGGGGTAGCTTACCGACTGATCGGCTTGTATCTGACTGCCGGCAGTTTCCTGTGTGGTACGGGAAAAGTCCGGGGCCGCTTCGTAGTATAATCCGCCCAGCCCGGCAAACAAATAGGGAGACAGGCGGGCCCTAAACTGCCGGGGCCCGGGATAGCGCAGATGGCCCCAGGGCTCCCACTCGGCGACCAGCCCGGCTTTTACGAAAGTGGACTCAAAGGTATAAGAGCGCTGCGGGTAAAGGTCGGCATCACTGCCCTGCAGCGTAGCGTAAGCCACGTCAGCCCGCAAAGCCCAGCGGGGCGAAAGGTGGCGGCGCAGCAAAAAACCGTACATCGGGCCGGTCTCGTCCAGCTCCGGCAACAGGCTGGCGCTGAGTTCGCCCTGATAACCAGACATGCCAGCCAGCGCTCCGCCCTCCCAGCGGGCCTGCTGCGCAGGCAATGCTGCACTCAGCAGCAATAGGTAAAATAATAATGTACAAAGCCTCATCAATCCATGTAGTTTGAGCAATCCGGCACGCGCTGATGGCAGGATGCTGTTTCATAGTGTAGTCAGGCTAAACGCTGTTTCAGCTTCGCCAAAGACGAAGCAGCCTCCGTTCTGAGTTTGCCTTTTCATAGGGTCGGTGCCTCTGCGGCCGCGCCACGGGACTGCCGATACGTTTACTGGGCGATGTAGATGGATGTATGTGCGTATTAGGTGTGCCCGTTGGGCAGGAGCAGACCGGCGTAACATTTGAGGGGGCATAGCAAAGCCAGTCCGCCACGCTTACACAAGATAAGGCGAAATAAAAGGATAGGCAAAAATTATATTAGAAATATGCTTTATCGGCGGCTATCTGACCAAGGGCCTCGTATACCCAGCCGGAACTCAAAGAACAAGCCATTGTAATCTATGCCGGGGTCGCTCAGCGGCACAGTGCCTTCCACCTTCCATTCGCTGTCGTCTAAGCGGTAGCCGCCCCGCAGGCCGAGCAAGAGGCCTGTTCCGTCTTCATCAAAGGTAAACGAACGCTGAACTTGAAGGGACAGCTCAGCCGGCACATCAAAGCTTTCCAGCTGCTGTATTTCGGTATCCAGCGCCTGCCCTACGGTTACGGCTCGTGCTGCAGTTGAAAGCCCGATGCGGGACCAACGGAACGAGATTCCTATTTCCGGGCTCAATACCCAGTCCGGGCTCCTGATCAAATCATACCCGATCCGGTTAGGAATTTCAAAATGGGTATAGGAAACCAGGCCGGAAGGGCCGAATGTCTGCTCTTCGGTGCCTCCTTCAAACCAGACAAAACCGAAACTGTTAAGCCAGCGGCCTTCCTGGAATTGAAACTCTCCGCCGATGCCGACAAGCTGATTCTCCAGGGCAGGTAAATTCAGGTTTCTCGTCTGCTCGTTGAAATCCGTAAAATCAGCGGACGGGATGCTTAAAATCATATTGAAAGAGACCATCCGGGCTGAATCAGATTGGGCAGGGAGGCAGCTCATGCTGAAAGCCAGCAGCAAGGTCGTTAAGGTTTTTACTTTCATAGCTCAAAGGTTTTAGTGGTAGGTAAGAAAGGACAATACTGTGACCTTTGAAACTGCCGTTTTGTTCGCGGCAGCTGGCTTTTCAAAACAACCTTTTACGCTGGAAGTACCAGGTCACGAGCATGCTCACGATGATCGATACTCCAATGATAATGTAAATCGCGTAGCGTTCTCCTTCCAGCGGCAGCGGTACGTTCATACCGTAGAAGCTGGCCACCAGGGTAGGTACCATCAGGATGATCGTAATCAGCGTGAGCCGGCGGATGGTGATATTGAGGTTGTTGGAAATGATGGAGCCGTAGGCATCCATAGTGCCATTGAGGATATTGGTGTAGATGTTGGACATCTCCAGCGCCTGACTGTTGTCGATGATGATGTCTTCGAACAGGTCAGATTTGTCCTCGTCCTCCCGTATGTT
>CAJXXJ010000267.1 GCA_913062745.1 uncultured Phaeodactylibacter sp. | reverse complement strand
CATCTACGCATCAAAAATAAGTATCAATTCGTGCGCAGATTTAGTGGCGATGTGGTGGACAATGTGGAGGGATTAACACTCTAAAACTATCAATCGATAACATAAACACCAGCCGAACCCCTTCTTATATCAATTGGGGTTTCACGCGTATAGCTTTGAGTTGCGCCGAGTACATTCATCTCTTTCACTATGGCATCTGCCTGGCTATGGTTGTGACCAAACAAAATCATTGCTGGTGCCTCAAGCTTAGTCTCACCAACGACATAAGGCTGGGCTTGCAGCTCTTCATTGCTGAATTGCTTTAAGTAAAAATTTGCCGCAAGAGAGCGCCATGTGTTTGTTTCACTGTTCGTTATGTAATATATATCTTCGCCATCATGGTTATTCACAATAAAGAGTGATGCACCTCGCCAGTCTTGTGTAGCCATTGACTTGCTATAGGTAACTTTAAAAGAAGCTAACAACGCTAACGAACAATAGACGATCATTAGCCCTAACAATATTTTTTTAGTTTTCGGGTACTTATATAAGAGCAATACAATAGTTCCTGCTAGCGATACACTTAGGAAAGGCAGTAATACGATGTAATTTCTAGTTGTAGACAGTGGTGACCATAAATCTATTACTGCGACTAACACTAAAAAAACAAGCGAAATGATTGCACTGCTTTCACCAGCTAAAACACTGGATTTCAATCCCGCATCTACTTCCAGCCATACCCAGCCCCGGCTGTTGCCGCGTAGCGAGGAGCTGGTCGGCATCCTCCGCGACAAGCCGAAGGAAGAACTAATGAGCCTGATGAGCATCAGCGAAAAGCTGGCCAGCCTGAACCAGGCCCGTTACGAATCTTACCAGACGCCTTTCACGCTCGACAACGCCAAGCAGGCTTTGCTGGCTTTCAAGGGAGATGTCTACGCCGGGATGCAGGCAGAAGACTTTACCGAAGAGGAGCTGCAGTACGCACAGCAGCACATCCGTATCCTCTCAGGCTTGTACGGCTTGCTGCGCCCGCTTGACCTGATGCAGCCCTACCGGCTCGAAATGGGGACCAAGCTCAAAAACGAGCACGGCAAAAACCTCTACGAGTTTTGGGGCGGCGACATCACCCGCCTGATCAACGAAGACCTCAGGGGCAACAGCAGCCCGGCGGTGATCAACCTCGCCTCCAAAGAATACTTCTCCGCTCTGAATACGGAAGCGCTGAGTGGGCCGCTCTACAACGTAGACTTCAAGGAGTACCGGGACGGCAAGTACAAAATCATCGCCATTTACGCCAAAAAGGCGCGGGGTATGATGGCCCGGTATATGGTCAGGAACCAACTTGAGGAACCTGAACAACTCAAGGGCTTCAATATGGACGGCTACATTTTTAACGATGAGCTGTCCGGCGAGCGGGACTTCATCTTCACGCGGGAAAGCTGATCATTCTGCATCGGTCAGCCGGAGAAAATCCTGTACGGTCGTCAGGTAGGCGGCTCTTTCGTCGCCATCGGTATAGAGAGGCAGGTAATGGCCGTTTTGCTGCCTGACGAACCAATTTTTTCCGGCTTTGAGCCCTTCAAACAGCTGCAGAGCCAGCTCCAACTGTTGCCCGGGCTTTGGCGATTCCAGGCGCAGGGCCTCCGTGCTGCTTGTGTCCTGCGTAATGGTAAGCGGCTCCGCGAGCTGCCCCTCGAACTCATTGGGCATCAAAAACAGATAAGCCTCGTCGTTCAGCCAGTTGTTCGCGATGACGGGGTAGAGGACCGGGCGCTGCGTCGTTGGCTCAAACTTGCGGTGGCGGTATAGCTCAATGCGGCTTTTGGCCTGCTCTTCCATGGTATACTGCGTGCTGCGCATATTTTTGAAATAAAGCAAAGAAGGCTGAGAAGTCCGGAAGCGGCGGCCAGCAGTGTCACGCTCCTGTTCGTCCGGTGCGGGGCTGCAGCCAAAGAATAGGATAAGCACGGCTGCGGCAATCAGAATATTTTTCATAATTTGCTTTTAGCACAGGTGTTCTGTGTGTGAGGTCTTTTAAAATTGCTTTAGCAACAATATGCAGCTATTAAGGTTTTTCCTTGCGCTGGCGGCCACCGCCGCGCTCACTATCCTGGCCAGCTGGCATCAGCCTTTCGGCAGCCCGCTGCCCGCTGTAGGCACTTTTTTTAGCCCCTTTGGCGGCTTTTGGCAAAACACCGTACAGGTCGGGAAGTACAGCAACGAGGAGCTGTACTTCCCGGAGCTGGAGGGCGAAGTGCAGGTCGTCATAGACCAGCGTGGCGTCCCGCACATCTTTGCGCCCAGCCTGGCGGATGCACTCTACGTGCAGGGCTACATCGAAGCCCGCGACCGGCTCTGGCAGATGGACATCTCTAACCGCGCCACCATTGGCCGGCTATCGGAAGTGCTCGGAGAGCGCACGCTGCAGCGCGACAAAGAGCAGCGCCGCAAAGGCCTGCTCTGGGCCGCCGAAAACGCTTTGGAAGCATGGGAAAAACAGCCGGAGGAGATGGCAATGATCAATGCCTACTGCGCCGGCGCCAATGCCTTCCTGGAACAGCTTAGCCCTGCCAAATACCCTATAGAATTTAAACTGCTGGGCTACGAACCGGAACCCTGGACGCCGCTCAAAACAGCTGCTTTCTTTCAGTCCATGGCGCAGTCGCTCAATTTCCGGCACGACGACCTGGCTGCTACCAATACCCGTCAGCTTTTGGGCGACAGCCTCTTCCAGCTGCTTTATCCGGAGCACGACCCGGCGCAGTCGCCCATTATCCCGCAATCGGTGCGCTGGGATTTTCAGCCGGCGGCAGGAGATTCTGTGCAGGCCCGGGCACCCGCTTCGGAGCCTATGATGTCAGGCCTGCTGCCGCACCGTTCCGTCCGGCAGCCTTCGCCTTTTATCGGCAGCAACAACTGGGCAGTGGCGGGCAGCAAAACCGCATCCGGGCAGCCCATCCTGTGCAATGACCCCCACCTGCCGCTCAGCCTGCCGTCTATCTGGTACGAGCTGCAGCTGCATACCCCCGAGCTGAATGCCTACGGCGTTTCTTTCCCCGGCATACCGGGCATCATTATTGGTTTCAATAAAGAAGTAGCCTGGGGCGTGACCAACGTTGGGCACGATGTAGTGGACTGGTACCGAATGGACTGGGCCAACCCGGAAAAGACGGCTTATCGCTTCGGCGGGCAGGAAAAGCCGGTGCGCGAAGTAGTCGAAGTCATACAGGTGCGGGGGCGCGCCGAGCCGGTACGGGATACCGTCCGCTATACAGAGTGGGGCCCGGTCGTCTACGAAGACCCGGAGCATCCCGGCGCAGACCTGGCGATGCACTGGCTGGCGCATGAGTTGCCGGAGGACCGACCGTTTTTCGAACTGGGCGCATTTTACCGCCTGATGAAAGCGGACAGCCTGGGCGACTACAAGGAGGCGCTACAGGGTTGGGCAGGCCCGGCGCAGAACTTCGCTTTTGCCAGCCGGCAGGGAGATATCGCCCTTACGGTAAACGGGAAGCTCCCGGTCAAAAGCCCGCAGCAGGGGCGCTTCGTGCGCGACGGCGCCGATCCGGTAGCAGGCTGGGATGGCTATATCCCCTACGCACACCTGCCCCGCGTCATCAACCCGGAGCGCGGTTTTGTGGCTTCCGCCAATCAGCGGTCCACCGCAGCGGATTATCCGTACTACTACAACGG
This sequence comes from uncultured Phaeodactylibacter sp., assembly GCA_913062745.1. Taxonomy (GTDB): domain Bacteria; phylum Bacteroidota; class Bacteroidia; order Chitinophagales; family Saprospiraceae; genus Phaeodactylibacter. The sequence goes on along the minus strand of CAJXXJ010000267.1, from coordinate 2,219 downwards.
CAAATTTGACCACTACCGCGGGCGTTACCTCAACCGGCGGCTCGACAGCCTCCAACAAATTACGGTGGAGGATATGAAAGCCCTGCAGCTGGACAACTACAGCATAAAAGCAGAAGAGGGCGTGCCCTTGCTGTTCGCCCTGCTGGAGCAGTCGGCTGCCAGTGTCCCGAAACACGAAGCGCTGGAGCTGCTGCGCTCGTGGGATTACCGGTTCGAAGCAGATGCAGAAGCCCCGGCTTTCTTTGAGCGCTGGTGGGCCGCAGCCTATCGCTTGTCTTTCGACGAGCTCTACGCCTTGCAGGAAAAAACCAATGAGGTGCTGATGCCCGAAAGCTGGCGCTTTTTTGACATGCTGGAAGAGGTGCCGCAGCATTCTGTATTCGATTATCAGGGTACGCCGGCCAGAGAGCAGGCGAGCGATATCGTCCGCATGGCGCTGGATTCGGTGTTGCAAAACTACGAGCCGGAAGCCTGGCAGGATTACATGGACCCCTTCATTCGCCATCTTGGCCGCATCGACGCCTTCAACCGGGCGGACCTCCCGACCGGCGGCTACCACGATGCACTGAACGCTGTGGATGGCGGCAAAGGCCCTTCCTGGCGCATGGTCGTAGAGCTGGGGGAGCAGCCGAAAGCCTATGGGGTCTACCCCGGCGGCGCATCCGGAAATCCCGGCAGCCCGTTCTACGATATTATGGTGGATGACTGGGCAGCCGGGCGCTATCACCCCCTCCACCTGATGGAGGACGGCAGCGATACGACGGTAGAGCCTTTATATCAAATGACATTTAAACCAGCGGAATGAAAAGGATTATCTCTTTAGCTCTGGCCGTATTTTTAGGCGGCGCGGTTGTGCAAAGTTTGTTGCCGTGGTGGTCGCTGCCGGTATTTGCGGCCCTGCTTGGGCTGTGGTTTAAGGTAGGGCCGATGCGGGCGCTGCTGGGCGGGCTGCTGGGCGGCGCGCTGCTGTGGGGCGGTTATGCGGCTGTGCTCAATACGCAAAACGACGGCCTGCTGAGCGAGCGCATCGGGCTGCTGCTGGGCGGCGCGAGCGGCCTGGTGCTGATTTTGCTCACGGCATTCATCGGCGGGCTATTTGCCGGGCTGGGCGCGCTTACGGGCAGCCTGGCGGTGCGGCAGCAGTAATCCGGCCGAGGATTTGGCCGGCTTGCTCTAATGTTCTTGACAGCTGTGCAGGAATTCGTTATAATGTAGCTGTTTCAACAATTCAGACCATTTTCGATGACGGACCAAAAATACGAGCGGGCGCGCCGCAGAGTGAAAGAAAAAAGGGAATTTTATCAGCACCTCTCCTCCTATCTGACGGTAATCGGCGGGCTGTTTTTGCTCAATGTGTTCACCTCGCCCGGCGGCCACCTTTGGTTCATCTACCCTGCGCTGGGGTGGGGGATAGGCCTGGCCAGCCATTACTTTAAGGTATTTGGGCTCGGGCAGTACGGCAGCGACAGCTGGGAAGAGCGGGAGATGGAAAAAGAACTGCGGCGCCTCAATGCCGGGCAGGAGGAGGAAGACTACCTCGATTTGCCGGAGCTGAAACGGGAAGAGCAGCCCCGCAAAAAATGGGATGACGAGGATTTAGTGTAACCCACCCTACCGCTTGCGCTTAGCCCGGCGCAGCACCTTAGGCCCGTACCACAGCCAAAAGCCGGTAGCGCTGAACAGAACGAGTGCAAGCCCCAGCAAGCTGGTGTAAAACAGCTTAAAGTAGCCCCCGCTGATGCCCAGCCAGTTTTCCACTATAGAGCCATCGTGCACGGCTTCCAGCCAGTCGGACCGCCGTGGCGCCACCTGCAGTACCTTGCCACTTGCGCCATCGAGCTGCACGCCCCAGTAATGGCCTTCAAAGCGGACTTTTACCACCCCTTTCTCAGGGCGTACATCCATGCGGTCGACGACGGTAGAGGTGCCCGGAGGCAAATGCGTCAGGATGGCTTCCTCGGCGCTTCGCCGCAAGCTATCCAGTGGCAGCCAATCTTGTAAGCGGGCACTACTTCCCTGTTGCGTTTGCGGCAGAATGCTGCCTCCGCTGTGCTTTTTCCACCCCAGCAAAATGCCGGAGATGGCAACCACGAAGAAAAAAACAAATAGCGCGATGCCGGTTAGCCGGTGGATTTTGCGGAATACCCGTAGAACGTTCGTTTGTCTCTTAATATTCATTTAGCCTCTTTACGCTCCTGAACGGTACCTTAGCTTTCCGG
>CAJXXJ010000266.1 GCA_913062745.1 uncultured Phaeodactylibacter sp. | reverse complement strand
CATTCGTTCAAATCCAAGTCCAAAACCAGCATGCGGCACTGAACCAAATTTTCGTGTTTCTAAATACCACCAAAGTTCTTCTTCATCAATGTTGAACGCTTTGCATTTTTCCAGCAATACATCAAGGCGTTCTTCACGTTGAGAACCTCCAACAATTTCCCCTATTCCCGGAAATAAAACGTCCATTGCAGCGACAGTTTTATCATCATCGTTTTGACGCATGTAAAAAGCTTTGAATGAAGCTGGATAATCAGTGATGATAACCGGGCAATTAAATTCTTTTTCTACCAGGTAGCGCTCGTGCTCAGCCTGCAGGTCTTTGCCCCACTCCACATCGTACTGGAATTTACCCTTCTTGTACGGTTTGGAGTTGCGCAGCAGGTTGACGGCATCGGTGTAGGTAATGCGTTCAAATTCGTTATCGACCACAAAGCGGAGGGTTTCAATGAGGCCCATGTTGCGGCGTTCGTTTTTGGGCATGTTCTGCTCCAGCTTCTGAATGCGTTGGTCCAGGAACTCCAGCTCGGCAGTGTAGTGCTCCAGGATGTAGTTGATCAGGTACTTGCAGAAATCCTCCGCCAGGTCCATGTTGTCGTGGATGTCGTAGAACGCCACTTCCGGCTCGATCATCCAGAATTCGGCCAGGTGGCGGGAGGTATTGGAATTTTCTGCCCGGAAGGTTGGGCCGAAGGTATAGACCTTGCCAAGTGCCAGTGCACCAATTTCTGCCTGCAACTGCCCGGAAACAGTCAGGTTGGTTGGTTTCTCAAAGAAGTCCTGTTTGAAGTCAATGCCACCTTCCTCCGTACGGGGCAGCTTGTCGAGGTCGAGGTTAGTGACCCGAAACATTTCGCCGGCGCCCTCTGCATCGCTGCCCGTGATGATGGGCGTATGCATGTAGAAGTAGCCATGGTCATTGTAGTACTTATGGATAGCGTAAGCAATGCCGTGGCGGATACGGAAAACCGCGCTGAAGGTGTTGGTGCGCATGCGGAAGTGCGCTTTTTCCCGCAGGAACTCCATGCTTTGCTGCTTAGGCTGCAGCGGGTATTCCTCCAGGTTGGTCGCGCCCAGAATTTCCACCTTGTCTGCCAGCAGTTCCACATCCTGCCCGGCGCCCTGCGATTCCACCAGCTTGCCGGTGGCTTTGATGCAGGCGTGGAAGGAAATTTGCTTCAGCACTTCTTCATCGAGCTGCTCAAAATCCACAACTACCTGCAGGGTGTTCATGCTCGTGCCGTCGTTCAGGGCGACAAATCGGTTGGAACGGAAGGCCCGTACCCAGCCCATGACTGTCAGTTCCTGGCCGATCAGGCCTTCATATTCTTCAAGAATCGTTTTTACTTCCGTGCGCTTGCTCATTTCAATTTGATTTTGCGGATTCCAATACCGGCGCGAAAATAGTGCTTTTAGGAAGTATTTGGAAAATGTGCCCCGTGAAATACCTGCGGCCGGCGAAAATGGCGGGATGGTGGGATGCGCAAAGGGATCCAGAGCAGCGTAGCCGGCCCGCTAGCGGTACAGCAAATCATAACTCAGCTGCAGGCTGACCGAGCGGTTAAGGTATATCGGCCGCTCCCGCAGCGGCTGTCCGGTGTTGTCGGTGTACTGTAAGTCGGGGTACAGGTCGGCCAGGCCCTGCGCAAACCGTAGGCTGAGGTGGAGCGGCCCGCTGATTTTGTAGCCGATCCCCAGGATGCCGCCCAGATCGGTGTCGGCCTGCCAGTCGGTTAGTGTGCCGAAAGCGCTTTGGATTTCTTCGCCATTCAGAAAGCTCCGGCCGTCCAGGCGAAAACCGGCGTAAGCGCCAGCTTCCGCAAAGAACTTTTTGCTGATGTGATAGCGGTAAAGAACGGGGATTTCCAGGTAATCCACCCGGATGTGGGGGGTGCCAAAATCTGTGGCGTAGGAGCTTCGGCGGCGTACGAAAACCGGCTGTATGCTAAAGCTGCTGCGCTCACTGGCCCGATACGCCACAAACAAACCGGCTTGCCAGCTCAGCAGGCTATTGAAATCCAGGTGAGGCCCGTTCGCGGCATCCGCTTTATGCAGATTCACGCCTGACGCATTACCACCGGCTACCGGGCCAACGCTAAGTTTGGATTGAGCCTGCGCGTGGGAGGAAGCGAATAAGAGCAGGATAGGAATAAGATATTTCATAGGGTGTTAAGTTTGGTGTAGACGCGAAGCGCTTTGCCAACCTTACAGCGGTGGGGATGCCGAAATTATTTCGCGTCTGCTTGTCTAACATTAAATCGCCTCAGGGGGGCAATCGCGTGCGCCGGCCGGGCAGTTTAACGTTTCCGCAGCGCCATTTCCGACCTTTTCTCCAATTTCACGAGCGGTTGCCGTCAACCGGAAAAGCAAACGCCCGGTAAAAAATACGATCAGGGCATGGGAGGTGGGCGGCAATTTTTTATATTTAATCAAAATAAACACGACCCTATGCCTTTCTTTCAACTCAGCGAGACCGACCTCGGCTTCCCGCCTGCCCACTTTGCCGACGAGCAGGGGATGATCGCGGTGGGCGGCGACTTGTCGGGCGAGCGTTTACTGACGGCCTACCGCAACGGCATTTACTTTTGGTTTGGCCCCATGGATTTCATTAAATGGTGGTCGCCTGATCCGCGGCTGTTGCTGGTACCGGAAGAGGCAGAGGCTCCCGAAGCGGTCAGCCCCGTCCCCCTGTCCGGGCTTGATGTCACCTACGATCAGGCTTTCGAGCCGCTGCTGCGCCGCATACAGGAAGCAGAAAACCAGCCGCCCATGGCAGAAAACTGGGTGACGGAAGAAATGATCAAAGCTTACCTTGAGCTGTTTGAGCGCGGCTACGCCCACTCTCTGGAAATCCGGCAGGGAGAAGACTGGATAGGCGGCATCTTTGGAATCAGCATAGGCAAGGCATTTTTTGCAGAATACACCTACAGCCCGCAGGAAGGCGGTGCCACCCTGGCGCTGAGCCTGCTGGCGGAACGCCTTGGCAAAGCGGGCTACCACTTCATCGATGTACAAAAAGAAAGTATCGCCTCCCGGGATATCGGCTTCACCGAGCAGTCCCGCATGGCTTACCTGGACCGGGTCAAAGCGGCCTGCGAACAATCATAAACAATGAACGAAACACTTAGCGATCAGCTACAGCAAGCTCAGGTCTACTATCAGTCCGGGCAGCTGGCACAGGCGCTCGAAGCCTACGAAGCCGTACTCAATCAGCAGCCTGCGCCTGTCATCAGCGCACAGGTCGGCGGCATGCTGGGGATGATTTATATGCAGATGGACGAGCTGGAAGTGGCCCGTAAGCACTACGAGCGCTCCTTCGAGCAGTACGTCGCCGTAGAATCGGAGCTCGACCCTTCCGAGCGGCAGCAATTTGCCAACCTGGCCACCAATTTCGCCAATCTGCTCATCGGGCAGCAGGCTGCTAAAGAGGCGGTGCCCTACCTGCGGGCGGCTATCCGGCTGTATGAGAGTTTGGCGGAAGCCAATGAGCAGCAGTTCCTGCCATATCTGGCCCTTTCCCATTACAATCTGGCGCGCGCCGCCACGCAGCGGGAAGACATTTATACCTGGCGCAAGAGTGCCCGCACGGCTACGGAGCTGTACGAGCGACTCGAGAAAGAGCGCCCGGCATTTCAGCCTTACCTGGCCAATGCGCAGGCTGCTTTAGCGGAAAGCTACAGCAACGAAGAGCCGCCCATGGCCGAGGTTTTCCTCAAGCGGGCGGTGGGCAATTACAGCAAAGCGCTGGAACGGGACGCTTCGGTGCGCCCATTCCTGGCTGCCACCTGCAATAATCTGGGCTACACCCAGAAGCAGATGCGCGAATACAGCAAAGCCGTGCTCTCCTACACGCAGGCTTTGGAGCATTACCAGATACTGGCAGCGGAGCAGGAGGCAGAGTACCTGCCCTTCCTGGCCGGCACTTATAATAATCTCGGCATCCTCTTCACCGAGATGACCGACAAGGACGAGGCGATCGGCAATTACAAGCGCGCCCTCGGCATCTACGAAAGCCTGTCGGCTCAGGCACCGTGGGACTTCCGCCCCTATCAGGCTACCATTCTGCACAACCTCGGGGTGCTCTGCGATGAGAAGCAGCAGTACGATCAGGCGCTGGAGTACTACGATCAGGCGCTGTACGAGCGGCAGCAGCTGGCTAAAGAAAACCCGGATAGTTTTTTGCCGGATATCTCTGCAACTGCGCTCAATATGGCCACCTTGTTTCAGTCGCAGCTGGAGCAAACCGCAGATATGGCCTTTCGGCAAAAAGGCCTTGATATTCTGCAGGTCGCTGAACAGGCGCTGGACCAGATTACGCAGAAGCGGCCCGCTATTGTAAGTATGCGCAGCGAGCTGGAATATTTCCGCCAGTTTTTCCGTACCGTGAAAAAGTCAAGCCTGGAGGCGCAGCTCGTCCGCAATAAGATTGACGCCTGGCAGGAAGAGCAGCTGTCCACCCTGGAAGTCGCCGAAAAACAGGCCTTTCAGCAGGAAATTATCGCAGCCCTCGAAAGTTACCTGAAGGAGTACCCGGATCAGCAGGCCATGCAGGAAGAGCTGGCACTGGCGCTGGGGCATAAAGCCTGGCTGCATTTGCTGGAGCAGGACACGGATGCGGCCCTTGCGGCTTCCCAACAGGCCTTGCAGGTAGGCCCGCAGCACCCGCTGGCACGGGTCAACCGGGCGCACGCGCTGCTGCTTTCCGGTGCAATGGACGAGGCTCTGGCCATTTACGGGGAGCTGAAGGACCAAATCACAGTAGACAAAAAGCGCATCCGCGAGCTGATCAAAGAGGATTTCCAGGCACTGCGCCGGCGGGGCATTGAACGGGAAGAGATGGCTATGGCGGAGCGGGAACTATGATAGAGGGAATGCGGGTAAAGGGGTTGACGGATTAATAAAGGGAAAGAAGGGGAGCAGTGCCTTAGTGCTAGGCCGCTTCTTTTTGGAGTTGGGCCATCAATTCCCGCCATGCATCCCGCAGCTCTTCCGCTATTTCTTCAGGCGGGTTGCCGCTGAGTCCGTGAGCTACCATTTTTTCCGCCTGGCGGAAATGCTTATCTGATGGGTAAGGCAAATTCAGGAGTAAAGAGGCCGCACTCCTGAATAGTACGGAACGACTGGGCTCCTCTTCATATTCGTTAACCAAAAGCATAGCCGCCGCTTTTTCATACTCAAAAGCAGCCAGGTATTTATCCTGAGCACTTTGCAAATCCCGCTTTTTACTATCGTAGAATGCTTCATCAGCCAGCTCCATGGCCTTTTGGTGTAGTTCGTCAATGGCAATACTCATATTTTCCATGCTTAGCTATTCTCTTTTCCTGATTTTAACTACGGGTTGACTGAATTCAACAACAACAATATAGGCTGGCAAATTCAATTTATCACTTTTTTTCGTTTGTTCCACTTGGGCGTAAACCAAATTGTCGCTTTGGGGCTTTTGCTAAAGTTTACATGCTTTAGGATAACGTGCGACTTCTCCGAAGTCGGCACTGTTGCTAGCGGATAGAATTAGAGCATCAAATATATGACTTCTCCGAAGTCATGCATACGGGAGAAGGCTATCAAAATATGGAAAAGAGCCTTCCGCCCGGCTACTGCCGAAAACCATAAGCATTAGTGCTCTTTGGCACCGCTATGTCAAAAGCACAGCACTTCGATAGTGCCAAACAGAATTTCGGAGAAGTCCCGCCTTTGTTGCTAATGCCGCCTACCGGGCTATATTTGACTCTGTGACGATGCTCCGCATGTCAAGATCTAAGGATTCGGAGAACCTGTCTGACTGGCGCGGCCAGGTAGAGTCATACATTTACACCCAATAGTGGAGCATTGAAAGCCAAAATCCTATAATTGACCTCAACGGGTAGGTTGGCGTAAGCCTGATGCAATCATTTTT
>CAJXXJ010000265.1 GCA_913062745.1 uncultured Phaeodactylibacter sp. | reverse complement strand
GTCTTTTTGCGGTCCTCAAACATCCCCATGTGCGCTACGCGGTCCAGGATATGGATAGAGGCCAGCTTCGGCAAATGCGTCTGCGCCATGCTCCGGTCCTGCGGCACCACCTGATCCTCCTTACCAATAATGAAGAGCACCGGAAGGTCAGTGTTTTTCAGCGTCTCCTCCTCACTGCCGCGGGCGGCCATTGCCCGCTGAGCCGCAATAATACCCTGTGTATCAAACTTAGCGGCCCGGTAGGTGATTTTTTCCAGCAGGAAAGCATTGCTGTTGGCAAAATTTTCATTGAACAGGGAAGGGAGCAGCTGCTTGACGAACAGTACATGGCCCTGCCGCTCTATAAACTCCACGCTCTTCAGCCGGTTTGCTTTTTTCTCCCCGCTATCCTCGTAAGGATGAGAATGGAACAGCCCCAGCCCCATGAGCGACTCCGGGAACAGCCGGGTCAGCGCCAGGCCTACATAACCGCCCATAGAATGGCCGATGTACACCACCGGGCCGTTATTCAGTGCATCCAGCACCGCTTGCACCGCTTTTGCCATCCCCTCTATGCTAATGTCCGGGATTACCTCAGACTTGCCGAACCCCGGCAGGTCTACCCGGATCACCCGGTAGCCTTCTTCCAGCAAATCTACCTGAAATTCATCCCATACGCTGCTGTCCTCACAGAAGCCGTGGACCAACAGTACGGGAGTGCCTTTCCCTTCGTAAGTATAAGCTACCTGATGCCCTTCGTAATCGACAAAATCCATAAATTAAGTGTTTATGCTCACCCCGGCAAGCTGTTTATCGTAGGATTCGGCTAAAATACTCCAATCGTATCTGCTTACAAAATGCTGATAGTGTGCAGAGGCCCGCACCCGGCCGATCTGCTGTACCAAAGTACGGAGCTTTTGGTAAAAACCTTCCTCATCCTGATACAGGTGCTCAGCGCGGACTCCGGCGGGCAGGTGCTCCGGGTACGCCAGCCGGCCGGGCAGCAGCGGGTAGCAATTACAGTAGATGGCTTCCACTACGCTCCCCCCGAAAAAATCCTGTACGGCTGTCACCGGCAGTATATCTGCCAGCCAAAGCCAGCGGGCGTATTCCTTTCTGTCGGCCGCGTAGCCCCAGTGCAGAAGCTGTGGGGCCAGGCGTTTTCTTGCTTCCGCAAAAACGGGCGGCGCATACTGATAGGCCTCTCCCAGCACCACGAGCCGAAAATCGAGCCCTTCTTCCTGCAGCCGGAACAATGCCCGGAAAAAAGCCTTAGGGTTCTTATCGTACTCCCAGCGGTGGTTCCACAGGATAACCGGTGCTTCCGGTTTAGCGGGAAGCTGTGGCAAATCCAGTGCCTTCAAATCCAGGCCAAGGGGCAATACTGCACTCTTGTCCTGCAGGCCCGCGAGGTGCTGCAAGCCCTTCTGATCCGGAAAGCGGCGCAGAAAATCCGGCAGTGCATTAAGGAAAGAAGAACGGTGATAGGCAGAATTGAAAAAGACCCGGTCCGCCGCTACAGCGGAAAGAAAATTGATATAAGCATACTGCCGGTCGCGCCCGAGTTGTGGGTCACGATCCTCCGGCGACCAGGGGTAGGTGAGCTGGTTTTCATGAAAATAGAGCGCCACCGGCAGCCGGCTGGCCCGGTGCCGTGTCAAGCCAAGAAAAGCCGGAAGGTGCAGCATATCCGTGGCCAGGAGTACGTCCGGGAGTTGCGGGAGCTTCTCAAAACGCTCCGCCAGCGCCAAAGCCCCTCCCTGCATGCGCCATTTCCAGTGGCGGCCCCGCAGCTTCAGGCACTGCACGGTATGGGTGCTTGCCCGTTGGTACTCTTCTGCCCACCGCTGATGGCTGCCGGCGTAAAATGGTTCGATTACAAGAATATTCATGTTAATGGCTTGCTAAAAAAGGAGCTGTGCTGCGGTGCCCTGCCAGAGTTTACTATATTTATGAGGTAAAATTAAAAGAATAATGCCGGGATTTTCCGAATTGAGAAAGGGTTTGTCAAGCATTGAAGAGCTGGAGCGGGAGCTGAATCTCAAGCAACTGCAGATCAACCGCCTGCTGAATATCACGCAGGCCATCAACAATAATGTATCCGCCGAAGGCTTGTACAATATGTACCGCTCCTTTCTGAGCTGGGAAATCGGCGTTAAGAAGATGGCCTTGTTTGTGCGGGAAGCAGATACCGAAAACTGGCACAGCAAAGCGGTAATCGGCCTGCAGAAAGAGGAGATCGACAGCAGCGTAACGGCCCACTTCCACAAGTACAAGCGGCTGAATAATGTGGAAGGAGACGACCACCCCTTCATCCGGCAGTTTGACGTGGTTATACCTGTACGCCACAAGGATAAGCCGCTCGCCTATGTCTTCATCGGAGGCTTCGAAGAGGAAGATGACATGTACAACAAGGTACAGTTCATCACCACCATCACCAACATCGTGGCCGTAGCTATAGAAAACAAACGGCTGTTCCGCCGGCAGCTGGAGCAGGAACGGCTGAGGCGGGAAATAGAGCTGGCCGGCGAAATGCAGCGTATGCTTATCCCCGAAAAGCTGCCGTATAAAAGCTGCTATCAGCTGGACAGCATCTACAAACCGCACTACGGGGTGGGGGGCGACTACTTCGACTTTATGGAGTTTGATGACGGAGAAATTGTCTTTTGCATAGGCGATATTTCCGGTAAAGGCGTGGGGGCAGCTCTGCTGATGGCCAACTTCCAGGCCAACTTCCATACCCTGATTAACAAGCGCACCGACCTCGACTCCTTTATCCGGGATTTGAACCAATCGGTGAACCTGATCACGAAAGGCGAGCGGTTCATCACCTTCTTCATTGCTTCCTACAACCAGAACACCCAATCGCTGCGCTACGTCAACGCCGGCCACAACCCGCCGGTGCTGGTCAATGAAGGAGAACTGACGCTGCTCGACCGCGGCTGCACTATACTGGGCTCCTTCCCGGAAATCCCCGAGCTGGAAGTGGGAGAGGTCACCCTGGACGGCGAAGCGATCATCCTGAGCTTTACGGATGGGTTGACCGACCTGCAGAATGAGTCGGGCGATTACCTCAATGAAGATATCCTTTACAGCTTTGTGCGCTCCAATTACCGGCTTACGGCTACCGGCTTCAACAAAAAGCTCATTAAGCACCTGGAGCAGTTCAAAGGAGAAGAAGGCTATCCGGATGACTTTACGGTGCTGACTTGCAAAATATTCACCCCTGGCCACTCGCAGGCTGAGGTTTAAGTCCGCACAAGCCGCTGATTGGTCTGCTTACAGTGCTACCCGATCGATAAAGCCATCCCCCAATAAACGAATGCCACCGGATTGCCGTTTTCATCATACGGTTTGGGACAGAAGTGTTTAGGAGTTGCCCGGCCGAAATCGCATTTTGAATAGCTTATGAAAGAAAAGAATGTAGCCGGCATATTAGCGTTGTTTTTGGGTGGCCTCGGAGTTCACCGTTTTTACCTCGGGCAGACGGGGCTGGGTATCTTTTACCTGATCTTTTTCTGGTTCCCGGTCATGTGGATAGTGGGGCTGATTGACGCCATCTCCTTCTTCTCTATGGATACAGAAACTTTTGACCGGAAGTATAACCGCGAATACCTGTACCGGCAGCAGCGCCGTATGGAGCAGGAGCGCTCCTACCGCCCGCCCCGGCAGGAGACGCGGCGTGACGACCGCTACAGCCGCCGCTACGATACCGCCCGGCAGCGCCCGGCAGCAGCACCGGCAACCCGCAAACGGGCGTCAGCCCCGAAGCGTAAAAGGGAAAATCCGCACAAAAAAGCAGGCATCGAGCAGTTTAAAGACTATAATTACGATGCGGCTATCGAATCATTCCGCAAAGCACTCCGGCTGGAGCCGAATGATATTGCCACGCACTTCAATATTGCCTGTGCTTATTCCATCAACGAACAGCCGGATAAAGCGTTCTACCATCTCGATCAGGCGGTAGCGAATGGCTTTACGGACTTTGACCGCATCCGGCAGCACGATAAACTTGCTTTTTTGCGCATTCAGGACGAATTTGAGGCATTCGCGGCTAATGGCTTCCGGCTGGAACACAGTAAAGCGGAAGAAACACAGCAGGACAGCCGCTCAGAAACCGCTGATCCCCCCGGTACCGAAGAGCCGGTAGAAGACCACTCCGAGTTGCTGGAGCAACTGAAACGCCTGGGCGACCTGAAGGAAAAAGGCTTACTTACTGAAGAAGAATTCAGTATGCAAAAAAGGAAGCTTTTGGGCTGAGCCGACAAAACCGAATAAGATTTAACACATTTATGATCAACAGCTTTGCGTACCTTTCGTTCTAGTATAGTCATTACTGAATAACATCATCTCACAATGATCGCTGAGCATCTCATATCTGAATTCATTATCCCGCTGCGTACTTCCGATACCGGCGAGGACGCACTGGCTACGATGAACGACTTTTACGTCCGGCATCTGCCTATCGTCAATGACAAACAACTGCTGGGCCTCATTTCAGAAGATGATATTCTCGATCATGACGTAAAAGAAGCGGTGGGCTCCTATCAGCTTTCGGTGGCGCGCCCCTTTGTCAAAAACGACGATCACGTCTACGAAATCCTGCGGCTGATTTCAGAGTACCACCTGACGCTCATTCCGGTAGTGGATAAAGAAGAAAACTACGCAGGCCTGGTGACGATGGAGGACCTGCTTCAGTACTTTGCCCGCTCTGCCTCTTTCTCAGAGTCCGGCAGTATTATCGTATTGGAAATGAATAAGCAGGATTACTACCTTTCTCAAATGGCCAATATCGTTGAGTCGGAAAGTGCTGTCATTCTCAGTTCATTCATTACCTCCTCCCGCGACTCTACCCGCCTTGATGTCACGCTGAAGGTGAATGTGCAGAATATTCAGCCCATTATTGCCGCTTTCAACCGTTTCGATTACGAAGTGAAGGCCTCTTTTAGCGAGTCTGATTACCTCGATGCATTGCGGGACCGCTACGATGCACTGATGCTGTACCTGAATGTTTAGTACGCCGGCCCGAAGTTTGTGATTCCTTACTTAAAAATTCTTCCTGACCAATTCCATTCCCACAGACAACTGCTGCTCCGGATAATACCGCACGTACCGGATAAGCCCTACTCCTATGCTGTAGTAAGCCGTATCTATCCGGTGCGGCCCGCCCCCTTCCCCGCCGTACTTAGGCAAAAGCGTAATGGATTGGGTGGCAGACAGGGTTTCAAAAGTACCATAAGGTACCGTCTGCAGGCTTCCGGTATCCACCGTCATCTCTACTGCAGCAGCTTCTTCCGGCAGCACGGCGGCAGATAAAGGAAACGGCTCCCCCGGCCGGTCGGTAGCAAAATATACCCTGCCGGAAGTATCCAGCGCTTCCGTGTTGCGCATGCGAAGCATCAAATCGACAGGCTGCCCCAGGCGGGTACCCTGCAGCCGCTGAAAGACAGAGCGCCCCTGCGTAAGCTCCTTACCGGCATACAGGCTGTCTCGTTTGGAAAGCGGGGTGCGCTCCTTGCTATTCCAATCATACTGATACGTTTGGTACACCCAGTAGTTGCCGGCCTGCAACTGCAGGTATTCCTCAGCGGGCGTGGGCGGTGCAGGCTCAATGTAGGGTTGAGGAGCAGGTTCCTGCCAACAGGCAGAGGCGGTGAGCAACAAAGCTCCGATTGCGGTGATCCATCGTGAATTCATGTATACCGTCGTGTGTTTTCTCACCCAATAGATGACCTAAGGGGCCATTATGCTTGCTGCGGCCCGGTATTTTTTCACAATTTTCACATTTCCCGGCCTGTGAGTGAGCATATGGCGACTGAAGCTGTTATATTACAAAACGCTGAAAATCAAAATCTTAATAAGCATGATTAGAGATGGAAGCCGCGTATCAACGCACGCACATGAAGATATCAAAA
>CAJXXJ010000264.1 GCA_913062745.1 uncultured Phaeodactylibacter sp. | reverse complement strand
TGGCAGGTATACTTCGCACAGGCGCGGGTGAACTACAAGAATTTCTTTGCGCAGTTTTACTATACCGGCAGCAGCACGGATGACACGTACTCCATCGACGACCGTACCAAGCGCTACTACACAGGTATCGACCTGCTGGGCCTGAGCGACGAAGAAGCCCGCGGCGAATTCTCCTACGCGACCGGCGCCCGCTTCGAGGATGCCTCGAGCCGCTCCAACGCAGAGATTCAGTACAGCAACCTTTTTGGCAACCTGGAAATCATTGCCGGCGGGCAGTGGCAGCAGGACCGCGCCAACTCCAATGGCAGCTACCTGCTGGAGAACCGCTTTAACGATTTCTGGGACGGCGAAAACATCGTCGTGAACCAGTACGGCGCTTATGCTCACTTTACCTACAACTTCAACGGCGGCTACAAGGCCATTGCTGCAGCCCGCTACGACTACCATGATGTGTACGAGGCCAACTTCGTGCCGAAGTTCGGATTCCTGCGCGTGGGCGACCGCGGCACCTGGCGCCTGACCTACGGCGAGGGTATCGCTGCCCCGACTATCCTGAATATGTTTGGCAACCTCTTCAACGGGCTGATCCTGGGCAACTCCGACGGCTTTACGCTGGCAGATGGCACCTTCGTGCCCAAGCAGACGGTGGAGCGCCTGCAAACCTTCGAGCTCGGCTACCGTGGGCGGATGATGGAGGACAAGCTGTTCATCGACGCAAATGCGTACTACAATATCTCTGAGGACTTCCTGAGCCCGGTAACAGTTGTGGGCGTGACTACGGAACGCGGCGGGCAGCCGATCGAGGACGTACAAAACGGCTTTGATGCCTTCGGTGGCCTGGTGGCGACCTACATCAACTTCGGCCTGGTGAATACCTACGGCGCAGACTTCTCCGCCACCTACTTCTTCAATCCGAAGTTTAGCCTTACGGCAAATTATTCCTACTTCGACTGGAGTGTGGATGAAGAGGACCCGGAGAACGACTTCAATAACGACGGCACCGTCAACTTCCTGGATATACTGGTCAACGCGCCGACTCACAAGGGCGGCCTGGGGCTCGACTACTCCGACACCAAATTCAGCGCCGGCCTGTACGCCCGCTGGGTGCAGGAGTTTGACTACTTCTCCAGCTTCCAGATTGCGTCCCGTTCTTACCCGGACCTGACGTACCGCGGCCGGCCGATCATCGAGGATGCCCGCAGCGCGGATACCTACAACTACGGCCCGCTGGGCGGCTTTGTCACCTATGACCTGAACGTAGGCTACCGCTTCAACGACCGCTACCAGGTGAACCTCTCTGCAGTCAACCTCTTCAACCAGGAACTGCGCGAATTCACCGCCGCAGCGCCCACCCGCGGCATCTACACGGTAGAATTCCGCGTAAGCCTGCCGTAAGGAGTCAGCTGGTGTGGCCTTTCAAAAACCATACTTATCTTTGCTTGTAATTATTGAAAAACTAACGATAAGCCCCGGCGACAGTGATGCGCCGGGGCTTCCTTTTCCAAAATTAATGATCCATGCGCAACGCATACCTTCTTTCGGTTGGCGCTTACGCCCCCGAGCAGGTGATTCCCAACAGCTACTTTAACGAACAACTGGGCGAGGACGTCGACTCCTGGCTGCGGCAAAACGTGGAAATCTACGAGCGCCGCTGGTGCGCCGATGACGAAAGCACGGCCGACCTGAGCGAGCGTGCTGCCCGCATTGCCCTTGAGCGGGCGGGCATTAGCCCGGAACAGCTCGACCTGATCATCATCAGCACCGACACGCCCGAGTTTGTTTCCCCCTCCACATCCTCTATTGTACAGGACCGCCTGGGGGCGAAAAAAGCCGGCACTTTTGACATCAACACCGCCTGTGCGGGCTTTGTCACGGCTATGGACATCGGCGCCAAGTACATCATCTCCGACGAGCAGTACGAGCACGTGCTGGTTATCGGGGCTTACGCGATGAGCAAGTACCTGAACAAGGCCGACAAGAAGACGGTCACGCTGTTTGCGGACGGGGCAGGCGCCGTAGTGCTCAAGGCCGGCGAAGGCAAGGAAAAAGGCTTCCTGTCGAGCGAGCTGGTCACGGAAGGGCAGTACAACGAGTGGATGGGCATCTACGCCGGCGCTGCCCGTCAGCCGGTCACGCAGGAAGTGCTGGCGCAGGGCACCCACCAATTGCAATTTGTGCGTAAATTCCCGAAGGAGCTGAACCCCGAGATTTGGTCGCGCATGGCCCACACCCTGTCGGAGCGCACCGGGCAGCCGATCAGCGAGGTCGACCATTTCTTCATCACGCAGATCAACATCAACAGCATCCGCGAGACGATGGAGCGGCTGGGGCAGCCCATGGAAAAAGCGCACACGGTCATGCACCATTATGGCTACACCGGCTCGGCCTGCATCCCGATGGCGTTCAACGAAGCCTACGAGCAGGGCAAGCTGAAGGGCGGGCAGCTGGCCTACTTCATCGGCTCGGGCGGCGGGCTGGCCTTTGCAAGCGCTGCTTTCCGCCTGGGCGAAGAGCTAAGTAAATAGAGCAACGAGCGCCGGAAGAGCAAGCCGGCGCTTCATTTAAAACCCTGACCTATGCACCCACAGCAAGACTGGATTGCCAAATGGGCGGTCTACAGCCCGCAGAAAACCGCCGTGAAGGAAGCAGAGAGCGGGCGCACTTATACCTACGGGCAGCTCGGCCGGCTGAGCGATGCCCTGTGCCATTACCTGAGCCGCGAGTACGGGCTGGGAAAAGGCAGCCGTATCGTGATCCTTGCGGAAAATAACCCGGAGTACTTTGCCCTGTTTGCCGCGATGCAGCGCATGGGCTGTGTGCTGGTGCCGCTCAACTACCGCCTCGCGAGCGCGGAGATCGACTATCTGCTGCGCGACTCGGAGCCCGTGCTGGCTATTTGCGAAAGCAAGTTTGAAGCCCAGCTGAAAGGCGCAGCGGCTTTCGCCAAGGTACCGCACTACCTGCCGCTGCGGGCCCTGCGTGATTTTTGCGAAAGCGAAAAAGACCG
Source organism: uncultured Phaeodactylibacter sp. (assembly GCA_913062745.1). Lineage (GTDB taxonomy): Bacteria > Bacteroidota > Bacteroidia > Chitinophagales > Saprospiraceae > Phaeodactylibacter. The sequence goes on along the minus strand of CAJXXJ010000264.1, from coordinate 2,906 downwards.
GGAACAGCAGCGCTACCCCCTGCAGCCGGTGGAGGGGGACGACCCGGCTTTCATCCTGTATACCTCCGGCACTACCGGTTTCCCGAAAGGGGCGCTGTACACGCACAGTATGTTGTTTTGGAACAGCATCAATACCGCGATGAGCCTGATTGTGACCTCGGAGAGCCGGACGGTGAATGTGATGCCGCCTTTCCATACCGGCGGCTGGAATGTGCTGACGACGCCCTTCCTGCACCACGGCGCGTATACGGTGCTGATGCGCAAATTTGAGCCCGCGCAGGTGCTGCGGCTGCTGCAGGAAGAGCGCGCCACGCTGTTTATGGGCGTGCCCACGATGCTGAAGATGATTGCCGATGACCCTGCTTTTGCGAAAGCGGAATTTCCCGATCTGCACTACATCATCGTCGGCGGCGAGCCCATGCCTATCCCGCTGATTGAGCGCTGGGACGAGCGCGGGGTTGCCATCCGGCAGGGCTACGGCATGACCGAGGTGGGCCCCAACCTGACTTCCCTGCATCAGGACGATGCGATCCGCAAGAAGGGCTCGATTGGGCGCCCGAATTTTTATGTGCAGATCCGGATTGTGGATGAAGCCGGCGCAGCGGCACCCCCCAATACGGCCGGCGAGCTGCTGCTGAAGGGCCCGATGGTCACTCCTGGCTACTGGCGCAATGCGGAGGCTACCGCTAAGGCGATCGAAGACGGCTGGTTCCATACCGGCGATATGGTGATGCAGGACGAGGAAGGCTACCTGTTCGTAGTGGACCGCATCAAAAATATGTACATCTCCGGCGGCGAAAACGTCTACCCGGCGGAGGTGGAGCGCGTGCTGCAAACCCACGAGGCGATCTCCGAGGCGGCGGTCATCGGCGTGCCGGATGAGAAGTGGGGCGAGTCGGGCTGTGCCTTTGTCGTCTGCCAGCCCGGGCAGCTGCTCGATGCGGAAGCTGTACGCGCGCATTGCAAAGCTCACCTGGCGAAATTCAAGGTGCCGCGGGATGTGGTCTTCCTGGAGGCGCTGCCGAAGAATGATACGGGGAAGATTGACCGGGGGCGGTTGAGGGTGAGGGGGTAACGGAGAGAGTGGGTGAGTGGGTGACGGTGAGTGGGGGAGCCAAGTTTCCAGGTGGGGCAGAGGGGAGGCTGAGGTTAAGGTAAAGGTAGAGCATCCGGGCGGTGGCACTTGGGGGTACGCTGGCTTTGCCAGCTGCTGTACGGCTTAGAGCGGCGCTCCGGAGGCTACCGCTGAGTGGATTCGCCTGGAGCGTTTAGCTGAACAGCTATAGGCAGCTTGCTGCCGCGCCCGGCGTACCTGTCTCTGCTTGCCTTAACCTTAGCCTTCCCGGGCGGCACACCCTGGCTATTTCCACCTTCCAAATTCTGATTTCCTATTTCCGAATTTCCCCTTCCGAATTCCAAGCTCCCCTTCCCCTTTCCCCAATTCTTATTAAATTGCTTCCCACAACGAAAAATAGCATCATGAAAAACCTCTACGTCGCTGCCACCGGGCAGCACATCGGCAAGACCACATCCACCCTCGGCATCGTCGCCAACCTGCAGAAACTGGGGTACAATACCGGTTACTGCAAGCCGGTGGGGCAGCAGTACCTGTCGGTGGATGGCAAGGTCGCTGATAAAGATGCCGTGCTCTTCGCCAAGGTAATCGGCTTTGATGTAGTGCCCGAGTGGCACAGCCCTGTAGTGCTTGCCAATGGCGCTACCCGCGACTATCTGGACGACCCCGGCGCCTTCGATTATCCCGGCGACATCCGGCGGGCGGCGGAGCATCTGGAGCCCAATTTTGATGTAATGGTATATGAAGGTACGGGGCACCCCGGGGTAGGCGGCATTGTGGATCTCTCCAACGCAGATGTGGCCAAAATGCTGGATGCGGGCATCGTCATGGTGGTGGAAGGCGGCATAGGGCGTACGATAGACCGGCTGATCATGAGCACCGCCTTGTTCCGCGAGCAGGGTTTGCCTATTGTGGGGGTGATCGTCAACAAGGTGATCCCGGAGAAGCACGATCAGGTCACGAAGTACGTTGGCAAAAAGCTGGAGCAGATGGGGCTGCCGCTGCTGGGCGTGGTGCCCTTCGACCGCACGCTTTCGTACCCCATTATGGAGACCATCAACGACGCGGTGGACGGCAAGGTCGTCTTCAACGGGCACCGCATGAATAACCGGGTGGAGGACATCATGGCCGGCTCTCTGGTCGACCTGGATGAGTTCAGCGCTTTCCGCAATATATTGCTGGTCGTGAGCCACAAGCGCCTGAACGAGGCCATTGAGAAAGTCAAGGAAATCGCCAAGGTGAAAAAGCTGGACCGCACCCCGCTGTCCGGCGTCATTGTCACTGGCGATGGCAAGCAGCAAAACTGGTTCAAGCTGGAGACGATGGAGCACCCCTACCTGATCCGCAACGAAATCCCGGTGTTGACCACCATTCTTGATACCTACGGCTCCGTCGTCAAGGTGAGCCGCATTGAGGTCAAGATCAACACCCGCACCCCCTGGAAGATCAAGCGCGCGATCACCCTCATCCGCGAGCATGTCGACTTTGACCTGATGATGGAGCGGCTGCGGGAGCTGGAATAGCGCTGCTGCTAAAAAAGCCGGCTGTATGCGGAACTCCTTTGCAGAAAAAGCCGTATATTGGCTATACCGGCAGCAGTAAGCCGTACTGCTGTTCGGCCTCAGTCAGCACCCGCAGCGGTAGGTTTTTTCAGAAAAACCCCTGTTAAAAAGTGTTAAAATTTCCCGTTCTTTGACATTAAAGGTTTGAATTTCAGGAAGTTGCAGAGGTTGCTGTCAGAGCACATATCCAGATCAGAGTAGGATTAAGACTGGCTTTGCCCGAATTGATCGCCGCAATAGCGGCCGTCAGAGCACATATCCAGATCAGA
>CAJXXJ010000263.1 GCA_913062745.1 uncultured Phaeodactylibacter sp. | reverse complement strand
CTCTTTGTAGCTCAGGCTGCGCAGCCCGCCGTGGGTCTTTTTCCAGGTACCCATGTGCACCTCGTAGACGGAGTAGGGCTCCTTCAGCCCGGCGCCCTCTTTACGGCCGCTCATCCAGTCTTTGTCTTTCCACTCGTAGCCCTCCAGGTCCCAGACGATAGAAGCGGTATTGGGCGGGATTTCCCAGTACAGCGCATAGGGGTCCCCTTTTTGCAGGTGCCGACCGTCGCGCGCATGTATGTAATACTTGTACAGCTCGCCGTGCCCGATACCGGGTACAAAACCTTCCCAGATGCCGGAGCCATCCCAGCGGGCGGAAAGCGGGTGGCTGTCGCGGTTCCAGTAGTTGAAGTTGCCAATAACGGAAACGGCCTGAGCATTGGGGGCCCACACGGCAAAGTAGGTGCCGGCCTGCCCGTCCACTTCCATAGGGTGGCTGCCCAGCTTTTCGTAAAGCCGGAAGTGCTTGCCTTCACGGAAGAGGTGGATGTCTAGCTCAGAAAACAGGCTGTGGGGAAGGACGTTGGACATGGAGTTCGTTGGTTTTAGTTTCGACCCAAAATAGAATTTTTTCTGGAAACGGTAAGCACCGCGGCGGTGTTTGGTCTTCCGGCTTCAGACTGACTCTGAATTTTCCGTTTGCGGCGGGAGTTTTTTCCAAATACCGTACAGCACCCCTGCCGATACCAGGGCTGTGCCCGTTGCTATACTGCCGGCCAAAGTGTTGCCGTAAATCCAGAAGCCGGTAGCAAACAGCGCGGCGTACACCATCAGGCAGGCAATAAGCATAGCGGCAATCTCCAGCGGCAGCCGCCCGGGGCGTAGGGCTTTCCGCGAAAGCGTACCGTCCTGCAGCCCCTGCTCGATAACCGGTTGCCAGCCGCCCGGTGCCGGTTTGATGAGCTGGTAAAAAGACAGTAGCCGGTGCTGCGGGGTAGGAGGGGTGAGGAAAGTAACCGCCAGCCAGCCGGCAGTAGTGACGCTGACGCCCAGCAGCAGCTTGGTATGGCTCTCCAGCCCGCCGGGGTGGATCAGCTCCAGGTAGATGGCCATCAGAAAGGAAATGGCCATAGCGGCGATCTCGCTGTAGGCATTGATGCGCCACCAGAACCAGCGCAGGATGAAGATCAGCCCGGTGCCTGCGCCGATCTGCAGCAGGATGTTAAAGGCTTGCAGCGCATTGTCCAGCGCCAGGGCAAAGAGAGCGGTGAAGGCCATCAGGGCTACGGTGGATAAGCGCCCGACCCGCACCAGTGTCTGTTCCTCTGCTGCTTCGTGGATAAACCGCCGGTAGAAATCGTGCACCAGGTAGGAGGCTCCCCAGTTGAGGTGGGTAGACAGCGTAGACATAAAAGCGGCGATCAGCGAAGCCACCACCAACCCCAGCAGGCCGGTCGGCAAAAAGGTAAGCATAGCGGGGAAGGCCAGGTCGTCTTTGACCACATTTTCACTCACATTCGGGAAAGCCATTTTGAGCGATTCCAGGTCGGGGAAGACCACCAGCGAGGCCAGCGCGATCAGAATCCACGGCCAGGGGCGCAGCGCGTAGTGGGCAATATTGAACAGCAGGGTAGCTCCCACGGCGTTGTTTTCGTCTTTGGCAGAAAGCATGCGCTGCACGATGTAGCCGCCGCCGCCCGGCTCTGCTCCCGGATACCAAACGCTCCACCACTGCACCGCCAGCGGCAGGATGAAGAGCGGTACGAGCTGCTCGCTGTCGCTAAAGTCAGGCAGCAGGTTAAGCTTGCCTTCCAGATTGGGGTGGGCCAGCAGCTGCTCCAGCCCGCCCACCTGCGGCAGGTTGACCACCACCACCGCTGCCCAGATGATGCCGCCCATAGCCAGGGCAAACTGGAAAAAATCGGTAAGGATGACGCCCCGCAATCCGCCCAGCGAGGTGTAAAGGACCACGATAACGGAGCTGATCAGCACGGTCTCCCAGGGCGAGAGCCCCAGCATCACCCCGCCTATTTTGATAGCGGCCAGCGTCACGGTAGCCATGATCATGACATTGAAGAACAGGCCCAGATAGACCGCCCGGAAACCGCGCAGGAAGGCCGCCGCTTTGCCGTGGTAGCGCAATTCGTAAAACTCCAGGTCAGTCAGTATGCCCGAGCGCCGCCACAGCTTGGCGTAGACGAAGACGGTGAGCATGCCGGTGAGCAGGAAGGCCCACCACACCCAGTTGCCTGCTATGCCGTTGTTGCGCACGATGTCGGTCACCAGATTTGGCGTGTCCGCTGAGAAGGTGGTGGCTACCATAGAGACGCCGAGCAGCCACCAGGGCATGCCGCGCCCGGAGAGGAAAAACTCCTGATAGCTTTGCCCCGCCCGCCGCGAGACGATGAGGCCGATGGCGAGGGAAATGGCGAAAAAGGCAGCGATGATGCTCCAGTCCAGAGTCGATAAGGTCATTATGTGTTATATTAGGAGCGATAAAGCTAAAAAAAAGCAGTGAAGCCACCTTACACTTTTCATCTGCAGACTCCCCGCCTTCTTCTACGGGAGCTGCGCCCTACCGATGCTCCGCAATTTTATGCGCTGAATAATGACCCGGAAGTGTTGCGCTACACCGGAGATGTACCCTTTGAGAATGAAGCAGCCGCTTGTACTTTTTTGGAGCATTATGCTGCTTATGACCAATTTGGCTACGGCCGTTGGGCCGTAGTACGGCATACAGACGGTGCCTGGCTGGGGTGGTGTGGGCTAAGCAAGCAATCCGTTGATGCAGCACCCGACCTTGGATTCCGTTTCTTCCGTCGTTACTGGGGGCAGGGCTATGCGACCGAGGCGGCCGGGGCTTGCCTGCAGTGGGCGAGATCACAAAGCATTCCTCGCGTAGTCGGCAGAGCCATGCCCGGCAATACGGCCTCTGTCCGGGTGCTGGAGAAGGTGGGTATGAGTTTTTGGAAAGAAAGAGAAACAGAAGGAACGAGATGGGCCATTTTTCATACGGCTCCCGGTTGATGCGCGGACCAAAATTTGGTTTGCAGAAGGGTTTACATCATCGAAGAGTTGCGGAAGAAGGGGTAGACCAAAGCCCCCTGGGGTTAGAGCGCATTCGAAAACGGAAGTTGCACGCAGCGGCGCGGATGATGCGGAGGGGGATGAAAATTAAATATGCTTGAGGGTTGTATTTTGAATATTAAAAATGTATTTTTGAGAAATAAGCGCTATTTCTCTATTTCTCTATTTCTCTATTTCTCTATTTCTGGCGCTTAAAAAGGCTAATGCTGAAAGCATTGATGGTGCTTCCATGGTTGCATTAGCCTCTATTAAATAATGCTTAAACCACAAAACTATGATTTTCCAACTAAACTATCAAAGTTTGAGGACAGTGTTGTTTCTGTGCCTGTGTTCATTCACATCAATCACTTCTTTAGATGCTCAGAGGGTATTTTATGAAGGACGAGTTGTCGACCGTTGCTCCGGAGAGCCCTTGGAGGGTGTCGAAATTCGCTTTTTAGGGAACTCTACTGGTCAGACTCCTGGTGCATTTCATGAAACTACAGATGCTAACGGGAATTACTCCGCTCTTCTATCAGGTTATGATAATTGGACTATAACGGTAAGCGAGCCCACTGGCCCTACCGTCCCCGGGATATACTTTCGCTTAACCAGCCAGGGCAACCAATCCAATTTAGACTTTGAGCTTTTGCCAGGAGACTGGGAGGTGGAGATCAACGGTGACCCGATCTCGCCCTTGAATACAAGCTCCAGCCCATTAGTAATTTGTAAAGGGCAGGAAAACTGCATTGACATCAATGACGAATTCAAAGAAAAGTATGGAAGCACTGGCAACATAGCCTATTGTTTCCGGGGGCGCGCTTACCGTACCGATCTGGCAGGCCAGAAGCTTGAGTTGCTGGCAGAGTCTCCTTGTATTACCGTGGGAGGAAGAACACCTGTAGGTATTCCACCGTGCGGAACCGGGGTTGACCTCAGTCAAGTCTTAGGTCAAATCAATGAAATACCGGGTGAAGGTTTACTTGTACTAATTGAAGTGGAACAGTTTTGCTGCAATCGCGCTTGCCAGCCTGGCCCAGAGTCCTTGACCAATACTCAAGAGTTTTTTGTGCGTATACAGGAGGAGTTGGAGTTTGATTTTGTGTTCAATGCCCCTCTCAATGGGCCTGGATTTTCTATAATTGACAACCAGAACTCTTCTGTGCCTGGTAATGATGACCTTGCAGACAGCAAAGTACCAAGGTTTGAAGAATTACCAGGTGTATCTGCCGGGCAGTCTAGCGTAGGGATTGAGATCACAAATGATACTGAAGTCGAAAAAATAGATGAATATCGGCTTATCATAGAGGAAGTGAGTTGTAATGATGGAAATACAATAACCTTGCTGTATGACGAAATCTTTGATGGCGATTTTGTTGAGACAGGTCTAAGGTTTAATAGTTTGCTCATTGGTCCTCCCGGTCAGGAAACAATCGGCTATTTTGACGATAATACAGATGCGGGCAATACTGTGGGAAAATGCTACAAAGTGACGTTAATAGCTGATTCCGAATGTGGTCCTCTTGAACAGTTCAGTTACTTTAATATCTATCAGGATTGCAGTTCCTGTCTTCAAACCGGGAATGGAACATCAGGCGGGGACAACCCTGTAGCTTTAAATGCAGAAGTGTTTCCGCTTCCCGCCACCTCTGCATTAAATGTACAGGTTAGTCAAATAGAAGAAGGCCAGATAGAGCTTAAAATGTTAAGTAGTACCGGGCAGATACTCCAAAACGTAAAAGATGCCCAAGCCGTAGAAGGCCTTAACCGCTACGAGATTGATGTATCGACTTACCCTCCGGGATTATACTTGCTATCCATCTCCAATGGGCAGCAGCGGATTACCCGTAAGGTCATCGTAGAGTAATTAAAATTGCAGGGCGGCGGCAAGCGATCTGTCGCTCTGCCCATTCTACCAGTCTAGCTATGAAAAAACTCTTGTACTGCTTACTCTTCTTTATACCTGTGGGAATGGACGCCCAACAAAACCTCGTCATCAATCCAGGGTTTGAAGATTATGAAAACTGCCCAACCGAGCCAGGTTTATTTTCGGGATATTTACTAGATTGGACTTTTTACTTTGGCAGCCCGGAATATTTAAATGAATGTGGATATACAGATATCATCACTACTTTCCCAAGAACTGGGGATGGGTTTACGGCGATCTACCTTTACAATATCGTCACTAATACTTTTTCGGCTCATGGTTATTTACACGGTCAGCTATCAGAACCATTAGAAGAAGACAGTTTTTATTACGCTGAATTTCATATCTTACCCGCCCCACGGCATGGCTTCATCAATAAATACGAAATGATTGTAACCCCTGAGCCCATCGACTCCACATTGCCTTTCGATGGCGTGCTCAACATGGAGCCTACCATTGAGTACGTGGGAGACATCATCACCGATACAACGCAGTATACCAAAATTTCAGGCTGCTTCACGGCGCAGGGGGGCGAGCGCTACATCACCCTCGGCAATTTCAATGCCGACCAGGAGACCGATTTTATCTGGGACCCCAATACTGCCCTTGAAAGATCAAATTATTCCTACTTTGACGATGTCGGGGTATTTAAGTTCAGCTTCGAGCACCTGCTCAATTTTGATACGACGATATGCGCGGGGAGCTGCATCAATATCGCCAACCGTATAGGCGGAGACTACAACTGGCAGTTTGCCGGCGCTTCCCCAAATACTTCTCAGGAGGTAGCGCCCCAGCAAATCTGCTACAACGAGCCCGGCGTATTCAATATAGAGGTAGTCATGGCCCACTGCGCCGGCCAAGACACCCTGCTGCTGGAAGGAGCCGTGAACGTGGTGCCGCAGCCCACGCTCACCGCTGATACTTTGCAGCAGCTGCAAGTCACGGCGGGGGATACCGTGCCGTTACAAGCTTGTGCTACG
>CAJXXJ010000262.1 GCA_913062745.1 uncultured Phaeodactylibacter sp. | reverse complement strand
ATCGTAGTGACCGCTACCGGCAACAAAGACATCATCTCCGAGAAGCACTTCCGCCTGATGAAGGACAAAGTGATCGTGTGCAACATCGGCCACTTCGATAACGAAATTGACGTTGCTTTCCTGAACCGCGAGTTTGGCCACACCAAGACGGAGATCAAGCCGCAGGTGGACAAGTACACCATCGACGGTAAGGATATCATCCTGCTGGCAGAAGGCCGCCTGGTCAACCTGGGCTGCGCTACCGGCCACCCGTCTTTCGTGATGTCCAACTCCTTCACCAATCAGGTACTGGCACAGATCGAGCTGTGGCACAATACAGACAAGTACGAAAACAAAGTGTACATGCTGCCGAAGCACCTGGACGAAGAGGTGGCCCGCCTGCACCTGGAGAAAATCGGTGCCGAGCTGGAGACCCTCCGCCCGGATCAGGCCGAGTACATCGGCGTGGAAGTGGAAGGCCCGTTCAAGCCGGAATACTACCGCTACTAAACCGACTAAAGCAACAGCCTGGGCTCACAGTACTCTGCACAGAGGCTGCCTGAGTTGGCTGAACTAAATTGAATTTATAAGCCGCCCGGAATTCCTTCCGGGCGGCTATTTTTTTGCTCGCTGGCAAAAACGAAGAAAGCCTCCCGCAGCATCAGCTCCGGAAGGCTTTCTTCATTTTAGTACGCTTACTGCCGCATCAATTGCAGCATGGCATATTAAAAGCAACCTTATCGGGCGGCTTTCATGAAGCGTTCGGTACGCACCTCATCGCCGGTCGCGATTTGCAGCAGGTACATGCCGTTAGGCATATCGAGGCTGCCCAGCGAGAGCTCAACCGAACCACTGCGGATGCCGTGCTCGCCTTCGTAGACGTTGCGGCCGTCCATGCTAAGGATACGGATCACTGCCTCCTCCGCATTGGTTTGCTCAAAGCGGATGTTCAGCGTGTTGACAGCCGGGTTCGGGAATACATTGAACGTGCCCAGTTGCTGGCCGCCGTTGTGGAACAACTCAGCAGTAGCCTGTGCATTTTCGTCTTCGGTGTTGTCGTATTCCATCGCCGCGAAAGGAGAAGAAATGGAAACACCGGAGAAGTTAGCCGTCGTGAATACGCCTTCGGTAGGCGCCGTCACCAGAATACCGGCACGGGCGCAGGAAGACATCGGAATGAACTGAGCAAAAAACAGCTGGTACGAGCCCGGCGTACCGAAGAAAGAAGCGTAGGCCTTAAACAGGTTGCCCTCCCGCACAATACGAATGTACTGGAAGTTAGTCGTCCAGGTAGCGAACCAGTAGGTTTGATGCGCTCCGTTGGTAGTATTGCGGTATTCTACATTTTTGCGGCCGCCCGGGTACTGTACTATAGAGAACGCCTTCGCGCCCGGATCCATGGATTCGCGGATGGTGATGCCAGCGTAGCCATTGCTCGGGAACAGGCTCTCCAGCTTGGCGTCCAGGATAACGTCGCCGCAGGCCGGAGCAGTCACAAAAGTACCGCGGTCCTGCGTGAAGCCATTCTTCGCACAAGTAGTAGAGATGTTATACTGATCAATATTGCTGTCGTAGGAAGCATCGATGTCACCATTGCAGGCCAGCTGATCTACCTCAAATGGGTCTGGGATAGAGCAGAACTGATCGGAATTGGTGTTAGGCGCACCCGGTGTGGCGCAGAACAGGCCAAAGTCCGCCGCGTTGTTGTTGGTGTCGCTGCCGTCCGGGAAGCGGCTCAGCCCGATACCCGCTGCGTTGCTCGGCTCATCCATAGCGCCGGTACCTTCTGTGAAGCCCGGTACAGAACCACCGTAAGACAGTGCGTCTACCTGTGTGCCACCGAAGTTGAGGGCAATAGCGTCCGGCTCACCGTTCTGAATGCTGCTTACAGAAGAAGGCTGGAAGTCGCAAGTCGGCGTAACGGTATTAGAGCTGGTGCAGACCACAAAGTAGTCGCCCGGGTTCAGGGTAACGCTCGGCAGAGCCACGGGGCTGCTGTTGTAAGTAGTGCCGTTGCTGCCATTCACGAAGATAAGGGTGTAGTTGCCAAGGTCAATCGGCTCGCTGCAAGGGTTGTAGAGCTCTACGAACTCGGCATCATCAGCGCCCGGCTGATCGTAGTCTACCTCGTTGATTACCGGGTTGCAGGCCGGAGCAGAGCAACCGCTTACTGCGCTGGTAATTGTCGTTTCGCTGCAAGCGCCTTCCAGTACGGAGAAGTTGGCTTCCAGTACCCCCTGCGTGCCATCTGCCGGCAGAGCAATACCTTCAAAGAGGAAAGAAGAAGAACCAATATTGGATACATCCTCAGCATCGACCGGCATACCGTTGAAAGAGAGGTTGAGATTGCCGCCGGTAGGTGCGTTACTGTAGCTGACCATGACGTCTACGGTATAGAAGTCGTCATCAGGGTCGCCGGTGCCGTTGTCCTGGCAGCCGGAGTTGTTGAGCAGGCTGACGCTTGTGATGTTGCAAACCGGGTCCGTTGAGCCGCCACAGCTGCTTACGTCCCACGAGCAGTCAGAAGGAACTTGTGATGCGCTGTTGTTGCCGTCCCAGTTAGCGCCGTTGTTGATTGACATACGCAGGCTGGAAGCATCACCGGATACTAAGGAACAGTTGTACTGAGCGTTATCCACCTCCGGAATAGCCACTGCTGTTTCTCCATCCACCAGGCCTGTGGGAACAGCGGAAGTATTGGAGCTGGTAGCATCTGATTCCCAACCGCTACCGTTACTGTGCAGGGCAGTAATGAATGATGGGTTACTATCTTCTCCCTGGTAGGCCAGGATCTGATCGCCACTTCCAGATAAGGCAAGGCTTCCGGAAGCATCAATCTGGTCAGCGACCTTACCGCCATTCAGATCAAAAGCGCCATTTCCTGGCTCTACGATAAACTCTACCCCACACGCTACCTCTTGGGTAAACTCTATGGTGATGGTACCCTCATTAGCGCGGAAGCCGCCGCTGGCCAACCAGCCGTTGTCCGTAAATTTAATTTGCGTACCAACGGGGATGGTTGTGAAGGAAAGCAGGGACCAGGTATCCGGATTGTCAAAATTGTAGCTTACAAACGCAAGGTCTCCGGCGCTGAGCATACCGTTGTTACCGCCGGAAGCCTGGCCACGGATGCAGATGTTATCAAAAGCAAAAGCTTCACTACCTCCATCGGTATTGCCCTCAAAAGTGATCGTCAGCTGACTGCCTGTACCCGGCACGGAAGCCGTGAATTTCTCAAAGTCATTATCCAGCGTAACGCCTTCCATTACGTATGGATCCGCTACATTGAAAATATCCCCGTCTTCCAGCTGATAGCTCTGGATCACGCCTGTCTGAGTCATCCCGGAAAAAAGCGGCTGTGGTGTACCGCCATCGATGCTGTAGGTGAAGTTAAATTCGTCACTCGATTCAAAGTCACCCATGGCCGTCATATCGATTTCCACCGAAAGGCTACCCGACCCGGCGATATCGAATGTCCAGGAGGCGGTCACGTCTCCGGTGGAGTTGTCTCCGTTGTCCGTGTCAGCTACACCAAACCAGGAATCTGTTTTACCGCACTTGATCATGCCCTGAGCGTCCGTATCGAAGCCACATGCACTGTCGTCCAGCAACGCAAAGGAGACAATACCACTGCCCCGCTGATACACTCCGAACGCGTCAGCCGCGCTGCTGAACGAGTTAAGCGCCGGGCTGGCGGAAGAGGACAAAAGCCCGATTGGGTTGTCAAAATCCTGCTTGGCGATTACAGGATTCTGAGCTTGAGCGCTGAAAGAGAACAGCGCCAAGACTAATAACAAAGTAAAGTTTTTCATACGCTTGAGGCGTTTAAGTTTTTAGCTAGTTAATTAATTCTGTATTTGTCAAAAGTTAGGTTACGACAACAAGGTGGGGGGACGGATTGGTAAGCCGGGCACAAGGCTAAGCCGTGGCCGTACTTGGGAACTTACCAGCAAGGATGTGTGCATATTTGTAAAAAGTGCGGCGTATTGCACAGTGGCGAAGGGTTTAGACTATTCGTATAGACACTGTGCGCAGGGGGGAAATCGTTCTGCCCAAAGATAAAAAAATGCTCAGACTGTTCTGGCTTCCGCGGATACTATCCGGCCGGGCACGCCAAGATTTAATATTGACTTAACGAAGCCGTTTTTTATCTTTTCAAAATTGGGTAAGAGTTTGGATAGCCACTTGGTTTTACGGGGCATTTTCCAAAAGGTTGGGTATTTTTGCAGAAAAAATGGCATCCACATTTCAGGCTTACCTCCAACTTGGCTTTAGTCATATTGCCGACGTACAGGCCTATGACCATATCCTGTTCATCCTGGCTCTTTGCGCTATCTACCGGCTTGGGCAGTGGAAACGCGTCGTTCTGCTGGCTACTGCATTTACGGTAGGGCATTCACTCACATTGGCGCTTGCGGTACTGGGGTATCTGCCGGTCAATACGGCCTGGATAGAGTTTCTGATTCCGGTCACTATTGTGGCTACTGCACTTTATAATGTAAGCGCCCACCAAAAAGAGCAGCAGCTCAGCACCTTCGGCCGTACGATGCGGCTGAATTACCTCTTTGCCCTGCTCTTTGGGCTCATACACGGCATGGGCTTTTCCAATTTTCTGCGCTCCAGCCTGATGCCCGGGCAGGAAGATCAGCTCGTCACACAGCTGTTAGCCTTTAATATAGGTGTAGAGCTCGGCCAATTGGCCATCATAGCTGTTATCCTGCTGATATCTGCGCTGGCCCTTAACCTGGCCCGGGTGAAACAGCGTTCCTGGAACCTTTTCATCTCCGGAGGTGCCTTTGGCATAGCCCTGATTATGGCGCTGGAGCGTGTGCCGGCCTGACAGATGCCATCAAAAAACAACGACTATGTGGAACCGTATCCTGCTCGTCCCTGCTTTGCTTCTGTCTGTCCTGCTGTGGCTGCCACAGGGCAGCAATTTAGCCGCAGTACCGGCAGCGGAGGGCGACAGCGCTTCGGAGCGCCATCCTTTCCATGTCTCCAAATGCCTGATGCAGTACAAGCCGGAACAGCAGAGCATTCAGATCAGCATGCATATCTTTCTCGACGACCTGGAGCTTGCGCTGGAACAAGCCGGCGATGAAGACTTGTATTTGTGCACCGGGCGCGAGGCTGCTCACGCCGACCGCGCTTTGGCCGCTTACCTGAACCGGCATTTCCAAATCAAGGTCAACGGCAAGCCAGCTGATTACGAGTTTATAGGCAAAGAAATCTCGGATGACCTTGCGGCAGTATGGTGTTATATGGAAGCCACCGAAGTGCCGGCTGTGGAAAGCCTGGACGTCCGCTACAGCGTACTTCTCGATACGTACAGCGATCAGAAGAACCTGGCTAATATCGACTGGCCGAACGGCAAAACCGGCACTCTGCTCTTTCAGGAGGGCGCTGAGCAGCAGCGCATAACGCTTTAGGCGCTCCTCCCTTGCCTTAGCGGCGGAAAAGCTGTACTTTTGCGCCTTCAAACCAATTAGCGCCATGATTACCGACGAGACCACTATAAAGAACTACCTCGATACTTTCGTAGAACAAGCCTTGCAGGAAGACGTGGGAGATGGAGACCATACCTCCCTGGCTTGCATCCCTGAAGAGGACAAGAGCAGCGCCCGCCTCCTTATCAAGGACCCGGGCGTACTGGCCGGTATGGATGTAGCAGAGCGCATATTCCGCCGGGTGGACCCGGAAATGGCTTTTACGAAAGTGAAAGAGGATGGCGAAGCGGTGAGCTATGGCGATATTGCCTTCGAAGTACACTGTAATACCCGTGCCCTGCTTATTGCAGAACGGCTCGTCCTCAATACAATGCAGCGGATGAGCGGTATCGCGACGCTCAGCAACCGCTTCAAATTTGAGGTGGAAGACCTGGATGTCACTATCCTCGATACCCCCAAAACCACCCCCCGGCTGCGGCTGCTGGAAA
>CAJXXJ010000261.1 GCA_913062745.1 uncultured Phaeodactylibacter sp. | reverse complement strand
AAAAAAAAAAAGAGCGCAAAGAGCGTCAGGAACAGGAGCGCCGAGATCGTGAAGCCCGTGAAAAAGCAGAAGCAGAAGCCGAGCGCAAGCGTCAGGCCGAAGCAGCGCAGGCTAAAAGAGAGGCCGAAGCAGCTGACCTCAAGAACGAAATAGGCGGCCTGTTTGGCGACGGCGACGGCAAAGGCAATACCGGTACCGCCGGCAATCAGGGCGACCCCAACGGTGACCCCAACAGCGATATACTCGAAGGCATCAGCACCGGCTCCGGTAAGGTAGGCGGTGGGCTTGGCAACCGTGGTGTTGCCCGTACGCATACTCCGCAGGACAATTCACAGGATCAGGGTGTGGTCGTGGTAAAGGTGTGCGTAGACCGCGCCGGAAACGTTACCTCGGCTGAGTTTACGCAGCGGGGCTCCACCGCCACAAGCTCCCGCCTGAAAAACCTGGCCATCAGCTCCGCCAAGCGTTGGAAATTTGCGCCGGGCAATGTGGATAAGCAGTGCGGTACAATTACTTATAACTTTAGGGCGCAGTAGCGTAAGAAAGGTTAAAATAAAGTCAAACCCCTGCTTCCACCTGTGTCTCCCCGGCTCCCGCAGCGTTCTAACAACAACCAAACCGAAAACAGATGCTGCAACGAAAATGGGTAGGCTTCGCAGGCCAAATGATGCTGGTAGCGCTCTCGCTTCTGCCACTCTACTGGGCAGGAGCTACTCCCGAAGACCAGGAAATTTCCGCTTTTGAAATCCCCGTGACGGAAAGCGGCCACTTTCTTTCCGAGGACCTATCTATCTACCCGCCTATACCGTAGCTTTGCACCGCAATAGTTAAAACGGTATGACCTATCAGCAGACGCTAGACTACCTCTATCAGCAGCTGCCGATGTTTCAGCGCATCGGGCCGGCTGCATTCAAAAAAGACCTGACCAATATCCGGGCGCTGTGCGAAGCGCTGGGCAACCCGCAGGACCGGCTGCGCTGTGTACACATAGCGGGTACCAATGGCAAAGGCTCTACCGCCCATATGATGGCGGCTGTATTACAGGCAGCAGGCTACCGTACCGGGCTGTACACCTCGCCTCACTACCGCGACTACCGGGAGCGCATCAAGCTTGACGGCGAGCTCGTGCCGGAGCAGTACGTGGTAAATTTCGTGGCGCAGCACCGCAGCCTCATGGAAGAAATCCAACCCTCCTTTTTCGAAATCAGCGTGGCGATGGCCTTTGATTACTTCGCGCAGCAGCAGGTAGACTGGGCAGTCATCGAAGTGGGCATGGGCGGGCGGCTGGACTCTACCAACATTATCCGCCCGGAGCTCTGCATTATTACCAACATCAGCTACGATCATCAGCAATTCCTGGGGGAGACCCTGCCGGAAATTGCCGGAGAAAAGGCCGGCATCATCAAGCCGGGCGTGCCGGTGGTCATCAGCGAGATACAGGAGGAAACCCGCCCGGTCTTTTTAGCGAAAGCGGAAGAGCAGGGAGCACCGTTCATTTTTGCGGAAGCACACTACCGCGCCGCAGATACCGGGAGCGACCTGGAACACACCACCTACGATATTTACAAAGACGGGAGCCTTCAGCTTCCCGCACTCAAAGTGAACGTACACGGCGCCTATCAGGCGAAGAATATACAAGCGGTACTGCAGGCAGTAGAGTGCTTACCCAAGGATACTCCTATCAGCGAAACAGCCCTGCGGGCGGGCCTGTCCGAGCTGCGTCAACGAACCCGCTTCCTGGGGCGCTGGCAATTGCTGAGCCACCGCCCGTTGACGCTCTGCGACAGTGCGCATAATGAAGCCGGGCTGCGAGCGGTAGCCGCCGAATTGAACAAATTGGAGTACGATCAATTGCACATCGTACTGGGCATGGTGAACGACAAGCCGCCCCACAAGCTGCTGCCCTATTTGCCGGAAACGGCGCACTACTACTTCGCCCGGCCGGATATCCCCCGCGGGCTGGATGCAGATGCTCTCGCGGAGGCCGCTGCGGCACTCGGAAGGAACGGGGTGCCCTACGTAAGCGTGGCGGAGGCCCTGAAGGCTGCACAAGCTAAAGCCGGGCCCGGTGACCTCATCTATGTGGGCGGCAGTATTTTTGTAGTGGCGGAAGTGGTATAATTTGAAAAGTCAACATCAAACATGAAAAAAAGTATACACCTCAGCCTGCTCATCGCCTTTGCACTCATCAGTGCGTATCTCGGATACGATATGGTGCAGCGCGGGCAGCAGGAACTGCTCTGGGGATACCGTCCGCTCTTTTGTTTCCTGGCCGGCTGGGGAGCGATTGTGCTCGCCGCAAAATGGTTCTCCAAAAACCCTTCCTGGCGGGGGCTGGCGTTGTCGAGCGCGAGCGGGCTGCTGCTGGGCATCGGCTTTCCGGATATCCTGCCCATTCCCTGGCTGCTGCTCGTGGGCTTTGTCCCCTTGCTGCTGCTGGAGCATGAAGTCAGCGAACAAAGTGGTAAGGCGAAGAGGTGGACCGTATTCAAGTACGCCTACAATACCTTCGTCATCTGGAATGTCATCGCGACCTACTGGGTGGCGAATACCGCTTTTGCGGCCGGTATCTTCGCCATCTGGGTAAATGCGCTGCTCATGTGCATCCCCTTTGTGCTTTTTCACACGACCCGCTGGATCATGCCCGGGCTGAGGTACGCAGGCCTGGTCTGCTACTGGCTGCTGTTTGAGTACATCCACCTCAACTGGGAGCTCACCTGGCCCTGGCTTACGCTCGGCAACGGCTTTGCGGAGTATCCGAGCCTGGTGCAGTGGTATGCCTACACGGGCGTATTTGGCGGAAGCCTGCTGATACTGCTGGCCAATGTGCTGGGGCTGCAGATCTGGCAGGGCATCAGCGCCGGCACTACTTACCGCAAGCCGCTGTTTCAGCTGCTGGCCCTGGTGCTCATCCCGTTTTTCATCTCTGTAATGATGTACCAAACCTACGAGCCACAGGGAATGCCGCGCCGGGTAGCGGTGGTACAGCCCAATTTTGAGCCCCACTACATCAAGTTCCGTATGCCCGAGCGCCTGCAGATGGATCAGTTTATTAAGCTGTCGCAGGCCGTGCTGTCGGAGGAGACCGACTACCTGGTTTATCCGGAAACAAGCTTTGGGTTTGTGGAAACCGGCAGCATCAACAACTACGCAACCATACAGCGGCTACGGGAGGCTTTCGCCGAATACCCGGGCCTGAAGCTGGTAACCGGCGTCAATGCCTTTCACGTATTTAAGGAAGGAGAGCCGTTGTCGGACGCGGTGCGGGAGCGCATCCGCGGAGGCGGGCTTGATACCATGCGCTATGAGGTGCTCAATGCGGCTATTCAGGTGGATATGAGTAATGAGGACATACCGCTCTACCGTAAGTCCAAGCTGGTGCCGGGCCCGGAAATTTTCCCATTCAAGAATATCTTGTTTTTTGTGAAGCCGCTGGTGGAACGGCTGGAAGGCACCACGGCTGGCCTGGGCACGCAGGAAGCCCCCTCTGTGCTGAGCAGTGATGCCGGCAAGGTAGCCCCCGCTATCTGTTATGAATCCATTTTTGGAGAATACGTAGCCGGCTACATCCGCAAGGGGGCGCAGGCGATTTTTATCATGACCAATGACGGCTGGTGGGATCATACCGCGGGGCACCGGCAGCATCTGTACTTTGCTTCCCTGCGCGCTATCGAGACGCGCCGCAGCATTGCCCGTTCCGCGAATACCGGCATTTCCGCTTTCATCAATCAGCGGGGAGACATCCTGGAAGCCACGAGCTACGACGAAGCGGCAGCCATTGAACGGGAGCTGCTGTTTAATGATGAAATCACCTTCTACGTTATCTGGGGAGACCTGATTGCCCGCATAGCGATGTTTGGCGCTGCGCTGCTGCTGCTGAATACATTTGTGCGTGGGCTGTTGCCGAAGAAGTAGGGGTGGATTGTTTGACGACAAATAGCTATATTTGAAAATAGCAAAAAAAGCTAGTGATGGCAGTAGAGCAAGCAAAGCACGGAAACTTTTCTATATCTCAATATCTTGCTTTGGAAGCAGATGCTGACTTCAAACACGAATACGAACAGGGAAAAGTTTTAGCTATGACAGGAGGGCCCATCAATCATGGCATCCTTTGTGGCAATATCTATAACGAGCTGCGGCAGGGCCTAAGCGGCAACAAGGGAGATTGCAAAGCCTTTGGCAGCGAGATAAGAATACACATTGAAAAAGCTGAGGCAATCGTCTATCCGGACGCCATGGTAGTTTGCAGCGACCTCCTCATCTCCTCTTCTGATCCCGAAGCAGTAACCAATCCTGCTTTAGTAGCTGAAGTGCTTTCTGCTTCTACAGAGAGCTATGACCGCGGCAACAAATTTTTCAAATACCGGCAATTGGACAGCCTGCGTGAATACCTTCTCATCGCGCAGGACCTGCCTATGGTAGAAACGTTCTACCGGAAAGCAGATAATGTCTGGGAAATCACTCGCTTTAGCGGGCTTGAAGCTACGCTGTCCCTGAAAAGCATAGGCTTGGAGATTCCACTGCAGTCGTTGTACGTCAATGTGCGCCTGTAGCAGCAGCACGCTCAGTCTTTCGGCGGGAAGAGCACCGGCACACGATAACTGCGGTCCATCTCCGGCTTCCCGCTGGCATTGGATTTTTTGAACAGCAGGTAGCCGCGCTCGTCATCCGGCGCATCCCCGTATTCGAGTGTCAGCTCAAAGGGCACGAAGTCGGTAGTCATCCAGCGGCCCTTGGCCTGAGCCACTCCTGTAGCCAAAGTATTATAATCCATATCCTGCAGCACCACCGGGAAATCTCCCTCAAAGTACCATTGCCCGCGCGCTTCTCCTGTGATTTGGAGCGGTGAGCTAATCTCATTATTAGGCAGGGGCTGTTCCACTCTGATCAGGTCAGAAAGCGGCTTGCGCTCCTGTTCCGGTGAGAAAAAGGACAATTCCGCCAGTGCGGTACGGATGATGCGGGCGTCCGGCTGCTGCAGCTGCCCCCGCCGCACGATGCTGTCGCCCGTCATCGGGTCACACTCGTCCATAGGCAGCGGTTCTCCGGTCTGCTCATCGTAGCATTGCGCTTTAAAGTCCTCCACGGCAATCTGTGCAAAGAGGTAACCTTCATCCGCCCATCCGGCCGGCGGCTGTGCAGGGTGGAGCAAATAGCCCCAGGCCTGCCCGTTTTCCAGCAGAAAGGCATAGGAGTTTTCCGCGTCAAGCGCGAAAGAGGCCGGCGTATCTTGCCCGTATTCCTTTAGAGTGAGCTGTTTGCCGCCGGGCAAACTTGTACCCCAGCCTTTGGGGTAGGCGCTGAGGTGGGTGAGGCCGGCACGGGTATGAATATTCAGCGGAAGCTCAATTTGGTTCTCCTGTTCGGGGCTATACAGATTGACGGCAACGAGCGGCTCGCCGGGCGAAGTAGCGGTAATGCGCCATGCCTCCGGCCATCGGGCCTCGAAGTGGTAATTGTTGTTAGAATAGTCGCGCCACTGCACCTGCTCTGCGGGCGGCTGCTGCGGCTGCCGGGTGGTATCTTCAGGCGGTTGTTCCGCCTGCCCGTTGCCGGAGTCAGTGTCGCTGCCGCAAGCCAGGAAGCTCAGGGCGAGCATCAGAATCGTGAATCGCATGTTTTCAGTTTGGTTTAACTGTGGAAGGTGTGGGGTGGGGGAGATGTTCGGCAGATAATTTGGAAAAAAGGCAGGTTTCAGGCGGAATCATCCTGAGGTTTTAATATATTAGCAAAAATAAAACGCGTGCAAAATATGCGCCTCTAAATGCTTTTTTCACTAAACCCTTAATAACGATGATAAATTTCATTTCGAATCAACGCGCTGTCAGCGCTGTACTTGTGGTACACACGCACACACACACACACACACACACACGGATTCTCCGCTTAACATTCCGTGGCTGAAGCCGCTGCTTATGATGCCCCT
>CAJXXJ010000260.1 GCA_913062745.1 uncultured Phaeodactylibacter sp. | reverse complement strand
CCGGGTGTCCTAGCCAGCCACGGGCAATGCCATCACCTTGGTTCATCGCTCCAGTTCGGAACAGACCACCCTTGGATGGGTTATTACCAACGTAGTCATAGAACGCTAACTTTTCAGGAATCCGGTTCCAGGCTTCTTCGCTACTGAGCACATTGGAAGCCTGCAGTTCCTGAAACAGGGTACGCCCGATGTCGTAAAAGTCATCCCGCCCCAGGTAGTCAAGATCAGCATCGCACATAATCTCTTCCAGGTAATTTTGGGGTGACTGAGGGATTTTGGTAGCCATGATCATACCACATATACGGTCTATCTCACGATCTGTATAGCCATACCGGGGCAGATGCGCCCGGGCAATGCGGCAGCCGAGCTTCTCATGCTCCTGACTGGTAACGGTAAAACCGGAATCGTGAAACAGCGCAGCCGTTTTAAGGAGCAGCTCTTCGTAAGGCGTCACCTTCTCATTGTAACATAGCTCCTCTACCGTATAGAGCACATCGAGTGTATGGTGTATACCGTGATAATAGAGGTGGTCGCTCAGCTCTGACTCCAGCTTGTCGAGGATGAACGCTTTGGCTGCGTGAAAATTCATGGCGTGGTTTTGATGATACGGGCTTACCCAATTTGCCGGTTACAGCTTATTTAATCCAATATGATGATTTCAAATGATTAAAGCAAGCCGCAGGGGGTTTCTCACAAATTGCGCAAAAGCACGGTTTTAACGATATCGAGCGCCAGATTCGTACGCAGAGCTGCATTTTTTCGTGCTGTAGCTCTAAAAACCGAGAGGGAGCCGGCATGGTGCACAGCTCCCTCCACTATTTTACTGCTCTTTCACCAGCAGTACGCCGCTGGCCAGGAATTTAGTTTCTTTTTTAGGTTCGGTGATGGCCTGTATCTCTTCTTCAGGCTTTCCGGCATCTTCTGCATAGTGGCGCAGCTCATCTACGGTAGTCTCTTCCGTGAAAACGTAGCCATCCATGATCACTTTGCTGCCAGCAATATCCTTGGGCATGAAAAAGCCATAGTCTTTGAAACGCACCATGATAGGCTCCACTCCTTCTTCTTCGGACGCAATTGTCATCCAGCAGCCCTTGACCTGGCACACTTCCTGTACAACTCCGGTGAACTTCACTTTCAGAGAGTCTGCAGGGTTTTGCTCCACTTTTTGCTGCAGCTCGTCGTAAGACACTGCTCCATCGGCTGATATCTCCTCGCCGAAAGACTCCATCGTCACCGTAGCCTCTTTGGCTTCTGTGGTTTCAGTAGCCGTTTCTGTTTCAGACTGGGCGGTAGGCTCCGCGCCACAGGCAAACAACAGGCCGGCCAGGCCGATGGCCACAATAAATTGCTTTAGCATAATGCTTGGTTTTATTTTAGAAATTTTCCACTTGTAGTTGTGGGAGTGCTGAGCCAGCAAAGATAAAAAGGCAGGCGGCAAACTCCTAATATTTTATTAAAGCCGCCACTGCAGACAATAGTTGACCAACCCAACAGGTTTTCAAAACATCTTTAAAGCTTAACCCGTTGCCAAAAGGCAAGGATATCATTTTAACAAATAAGATTTATGGCAGCAGCCCTTTACTCAATAAGTTTCCAGAACACAACCTACAGACCGATTTGAGCCGTATTTTTCCTGCGGCTCCCAAAACCGAGGACTATGAAAAGGGCACTAATCTTATTAACAGCGACTATTTTTTTCTATTCCACCCCCCTATCCGCACAAGTCGATTGCCAGTCTGGCAACTGCGTTGACGGCAAGGGCGTGTGCACTTACCCGAGCGGCGCCCGTTACGAGGGGCATTTCAAAGACGGCAAACCTTCCGGAGAGGGCACGCTGTTTTTCTCCGATGGGCGGACTTACCGCGGCGAGTGGAAGCAGGGCTTCAAGCAGGGGATCGGGCTCCTTGAGTATCCCAATAAAGACAAGTATTCCGGAGAATTTACCGACAACAAGTTTCACGGGCGGGGCATCATGAAGTATGCCAACGGCAACCGCTACGAAGGCCAATGGGTCAACGGGCAGCAGTCCGGCAAAGGCACGTATTACTTTGCCAATGGCGACCGCTACGAAGGGCGGTTTCAGACGGGCCAGTTTGAAGGCAGCGGCACCATGTACTATTCCGATGGCTCGATCTACAAGGGCCAATGGCACGCCAACAAGCGCCACGGCCGCGGCACGCTGGCCTTTCCCGATGGCGAGAAGATCGTCGGCGAGTGGGAAGGCGGGCAGTACCTGGCTGATTGGAGCAAGCTGGCTTTCGGCGGTGACACCACCAACCTGCGCGACTGCAACCGTGTGCACTGCCAGGAAGGCTTTGGCAAATATACTTATCAGGATGGGTCCGTCTACGTGGGCGCTTTCCAGGCAGGCCGCCCGGAGGGGCAAGGCACCGTATACTACGTGAGCGGGAGCCGCTACGAAGGGCTCTGGATGCAGCATACACCACACGGGCGCGGCGTCATGTACTATGCGAACGGGCGCGTCGTGGGCGCAATCTGGGACTTTGGCAAACCGGCTAAAAAGCTGTTTGTGGAAGGGGCTTCCGACACCCGCCCGGCAGTAGCGATTGACCGCGACCCGCGCGTAAAAATCTGGGCCGTCATCGTAGGAGCAGCGACTTATAGCCATATGCCTACCCTGCGTTATACGGACGACGATGCCTACCAATTATATGCTTTCCTGAAAAGCCCGCAGGGCGGCGCGCTTCCGGATGATCAGCTGCGCCTGCTGATTGATGAAGATGCGACCTACCGTAATATCTCAGACGCAATGCACACCATTTTGCTGAAAGCGGACGAGAATGACGTTATCGTCTTCTACTTTTCCGGCCATGGTCTGCAGGGCTCTTTCTTGCCGATCGACTACGACGGATACAACAATCAACTGCGGCACGAGGACATTAAGGAAACGCTGGAACGGAGCCGCGCCAAGCACAAGCTGGTTTTGGCCGATGCCTGCCACTCGGGCAGCCTGCTGTCTCCGAGGACACCGATGCAGAGCGACCTGCGCCGGTTTTACAAGGCTTTTGAAAACACCAATGGTGGCATGGCACTGATGATGTCCTCCAAAGGCGAAGAGTACTCGCTGGAGGACGGTGGGCTGCGCTCCGGCATTTTCAGCCATTTCCTGGTACGGGGGCTAAAAGGCGAAGCGGACCGGGACGGCGACCTGATTGTCAGCGTTCAGGAGCTGTTCAGCTACGTGCATCAGCAGGTGCGCCTGTATACCGGCAATGTGCAGACGCCAACGCTTACGGGCGATTTTGATGCGCGTATGCCGGTAGCCGTGGTGCGGCAGGAGTAGTTTTTTGCAAATCTTTTTTACTTTGAGCGCAAAAAGATGCGATACCTGCCTGTTTTGTTGCTCGCCCTGCTCATCGGCTGTACGCCTGACAGCCCGGAGGAACGCACTCCGCCCGAAGCGCTGCGGACTTTGCTGGATGAAGTACAGCAGCGGCATGCGCCCGACCGCCGGGTGGCTCTGCTGCAGCTCGAAACCCGCTGGGAAGACGGGCACTGGATAGTCAGCGGCGAGACCAACCTACCGGAAGCACAGGCTGAATTACAAAGCGCCTTGCAGCAGTTTGGTGCTCAAAGTGAAATCCGCCTCCTTCCGGACAGCACCCTGGAAGGGCAGCACCACGGCATCGTGCGCTTGTCTGCCTGCAATATCCGCTCCGAGCCCCGGCATTCCGGCGAACTGTCTACACAGGCTTTGCTTGGCACTCCGCTCAAGGTGTACAAAAAGAAAGACGGCTGGTATCTGGTCCAAACACCGGACGGCTACCTGGGGTGGCTCGACGAAGGCGGCTTTGTGCCTATGGACGAATCGGCCTTCGAAGCGTGGCTCGATGCTCCCAAAGCTATCTTCCTTTCCGATTTCGGGTTTGCTTACGCAAAAGCCGATGAGAACGCTGAAATAACCACTGACCTGCTGGCCGGCAACCTGCTGATCCTGGAGCAAAGACAAGGCAGTTTCACAAAAATCCAGCTACCGGACGGACGGCCCGGCTTTGTACCAACAGAAGAGCTCCTCTCCTACTCCGAATGGCTGGACAAGCGGCAAGCTTCCGCGGATGAGATTCTCAAGAGCGCCAAGCGCTTCCTCGGGCGGCCGTATCTGTGGGGCGGCACTTCCGGCAAAGGCGTAGACTGCAGCGGCTTTACCAAAACGGTATTCTTTCTGCACGGTATGATGCTGCCCAGAGATGCCTCGCAGCAGGTGGCAGTGGGCGCAGCGGTACCTGCCGAAGAAGACCTGAGCAGCCTGCAGCCCGGCGACCTGCTTTACTTCGGGCGGGCGGCTTCGGCCGGGGAAAATGAAAAGGTTACTCATGTGGCGCTGTACATGGGTGACGGTAAGATTATTCATGCAACGGGTAACGTCAAAATAGAAAGCCTGCGCCCGGAAGATCCTGATTTTGCCAAAGACCGGCTCATGACTTTTCTTCGGGCCCGGCGTTTGCTGCTGCCGGAGCTGATCGACAGCCTGGCGGTAGAAAATTACAAGGGCTACGGCGTGGAGCGTTAAACCTGATGGGAGGAACTGAGCTCGGGCTGTCTTGAAAGGACCGTATTACCACCGAAGTTGAAGCAGAAGGTGGTGCCCTGCCCTTTACCCGACTCTATCCAAATCTGGCCCCGGTGGCGGCCGACGATTTTTTCGACTACGGCAAGGCCCACACCGGTGCCCGGGTACTTTTGCTTATCCAGCCGCTGAAAGATCAGGAATACCTTTTGTTGGTAAGCCGGGTCAATGCCAATACCGTTGTCTTTTACAAAAAAATAGGGCCCCTTTTCGCTGACTGGCTCAAAGCCCACCCATACGGTAGGCTCTTCAGACTGATTAAACTTCAGTCCATTGGCAATCAGGTTGAGGTACAATTGGTAAAGCTGGGACCGGTTGGCATTCACTGCCGGAAGCTTGCCGATAATCAGCCGGCCTTTCGACTCTATAAGGTTTTGGCGAAGAGACTGTTCTACTTCCCTCACAACAGCCTCCACTTCCACCGGCTTCCGCTCCAGGTTTTTCACACTGCTTATGGTGGCGTAAGTCAGCAGATCATCAAGCAGCGTGCTCATCTGCTGTGTACCCCGGGTGATATAATTGATGAACTCCTGACTGTCTGCATCTACCTTGCCGGCATTGCGGCGGGCCAGCAGCGTGGCAAAAGAACCAATGGTGCGCAGGGGCTCCCGCAAGTCATGGGAAGCGATGTAAGCAAATTGCTCCAGCGCATGGTTAGACTGCTTCAGGTCTTCATTCTGCTGGGCAATTTCCCGGTTTTGGCGGGCGATTTCAGCTGCTTTTTCAGACAGCAGGCGATTGGACCGCCGCTGTTTGCGCAGGCCTGACAGCAGAATGATGGAAAAGATTAGGGTCAATACGAAAATCAGGCTGACGGAGATAAGCAAAATCCGGTTGCTGCGTTGTTCTGCCACCAGCAGCTCTGCCTTCCGCTTTTCAGATTCATACTGCTCCTGAACATCGTACAAAACTTTTTGCCGCTGAATATTTTTGATTTCTCCGTCTACCACATCGAAGCGCTGCAGGTAAAGATATGCGCTGTCGTACTGCCCGGCTTCCGCGTAGGTTTCGCTGATTTTACGGAGGGTCTGCGCCTGCTGTGGTTTGGCAGCTATCTGCTGCGTGAGCTGCAGGGCCAGCTGCAGGGTATCAATGGCAAGCAGCGGCTGACCCTGTACCCGATAGACATCAGAAATCCGGATGAGGTCGTCTGCCAGTTGGTTACGCTCACCGATATCACGGTTAATGCGGGCTGCCGTCTTAAAGTAACTGAGCGCACTTTCTACCTGTCCATCTTCCAACAGAAAGGTCCCCATCCGGTCATAACTAAAGGCCTGTGCCCTCGGGTTATTAATAAAGATGGCATGCGCGAGAGCATCCCGGGCGTGTACGATAGCGGCT
>CAJXXJ010000259.1 GCA_913062745.1 uncultured Phaeodactylibacter sp. | reverse complement strand
CAGGCGGGTGAAGTCTGCAGCGAGCAAGGAAGGGGCAACTTTGTGTTTCATAGCAAGGTCTTGATTATTGGAGGGCGAATATAAGGCTTTTCGCTATGGTGCGGCAGCGTACGGCGCGGGAACAAAAAAACCGGCCCTGTAAGGACCGGTTCAAAAGAGCTTTGAGAGGCTATCTACATACCAAAAGGAGGGTGCCCATTGGCACCCTCTAAAAATTCATGAGATTACAATTGCATTATTCGTGGAATTACGAGGCTTCGGTGGGTGATGATGTTGGATTATAATTTGTTAGTAGTGCACCGACACCCGTAATTATGATTTGTCATCAGCAGCGAAGCAGTATTCCAGACTGCTCCGCTTTTGTCAAAGTGCCCCGGTCAAGGGCGGTTTTTGTTGAGATTGTGATTTGTTACCAGCTCAGAGGCTAGTGGTCTTGTTGTTGGTGTCTTTAGCCGTTGCTAATTGATCACATTACAAATGTCGCATAAAATCCAAGCGGAACTAAGTACATTTTTAGCATTTACTGTATGCAAAATGCCGCCCCCGTTATTTGTAAAACTCTGATAGTCAATTTTTTAATTTAAAAGCAATCGGATTGAAACTGCACTCAACACCCCGTTACCCCCCTGCTGAAACTCATTTTTATGCAAAAAAACGGCCTGTGCCTTCCTGGGGGGACAACAGGTATTCCTGTAAAGCAGAAAAGCGCTGCCGGAGGCCGGCAACGCTTTCTTTTCGCTAGTTCATGAGATCAAAAATTCCAGACTGGTTTACTCCGGCCCGCGAGGGGCCAATAGCTTAAGGGCCTCTGCCGAGTTGGCAGCGGGCATCGTTCATTAGGATATTTGTAAAAAATGGTTTAAAAAAAGTAGCCAAAGAGCCAGGTTTAAGTCGGAGTGTTCGTATGGTTTTTGCAGGACGCGTGTTTACTAGTTTTGCCTGACTGCTTTTTGTCTCATTGATAGCACAAATATCGGCCGCGAATAGCTTGCAAATAAGTACATTTTCGTATATTTCTGACCGAATACCCACCCCCCTTTCAGCACAACACACTGGCTAACAACAAATTAGCCTAAAAGCGATTTTTAGAAACTGTACCCGAAAACACCCATGACATGTATCAAAGCAAACTTGCGGAGCACATCCGAGATTTATCGGCGAAAGACCGAGAGCAATTTCGTCAGTTTGTATGCTCGCCCTATTTCAATCAACACCAAAAGACCAAAGAGCTGCTGGAGTTTCTGCTGAAGAAAGTAGACGGCCGCCCCTCGGGGCTGACCAAGGAAAAAGTGTACAAGAAACTCTTTCCGGGCAAAGCGTTCGAAGAACAGCAGCTCTACAACGTCATGTCTTACCTCAAAAAGCTGTACTACCAGTTTATGGCGATGGAGTACATCCGCAAACAGCGCTATCTGGAAGTGCTCTATACCATTGAGGAAGCCTTCGACACGCATCAGTTCGACATCATGACCAACCGGGGCAAACACCTGCAAAAAAAACTGAAGAAGGACCCGGTGCACAACAGCGAGTACTACTATACCAACTACCGGCTGAACCACGCCCTGGGCTACTACAGCGGGCACTACTTCAACCGTGCAGAGACGGACACCTTCCAGCATATGCTGGATGAACTCGACAACTTCTACATCGTCGAAAAACTGCGCAACTGCTGCCACCTCACAGCCAACTCCATCATGATGAATACCACCTACGAGTTTCGCATGTTGGATGAGCTCATGGGCTACCTGGAAGCCAACTGGGAGATCTACCGGGAGGAGACCTCTATCGTGCTTTACTATACGGTGCTGAAAAGCCTGACCACACCCAACGAGCGGCACTACTATCAGCGCATGAAAAAGATGCTGGCGGATGAAATGGATCAGCTCTCCAAGCAAGAGGGGCGGGACTTATACGGTTTTTCCTACAACTACTGCATCATGATGATCAATGCCGGCCACAGCGACTTCCAGATGGAGCTGTTCCAGCTTTACAAACAGGGGCTGCGGCAAGGGCTGCTGCTGGACAAGGGCTTGCTATCGGAATGGGACTACAAAAATATCGCCACGCTTGGTGCCCGGCTCAAAGCTTTTGAATGGACGGAAGCGTTTTTGCAAAAATACAAAGACAAACTGCCGCCGCACCGCCGGGAAAATGCCTACAATTACAACCTCGGTAACCTGTACTATAATAAAGGTATGTACAACGAGGCCCTTTCCGCTCTGCTCGTGGTGCAGTTTACAGATGTCAAGTACCACCTGAGCACCAACTTCCTTATCCTGCGCACCTACTATGCCCTGAAGGATACAGAAGCCCTGCTCTCCCTGATTGAAACATTCCGCATCTACGTGATCCGGAACCGTAAAATGACCGTAGAACAAAAGCGGGGCTACACCAATTTTCTGCGCTTTGCCAAAAAGCTCGTGCTGATCAAGCACCATGCCTCCACCTACAGCAACAAAGAGCTGGAAAAGGAAGTGGACAGCCTTTCGGCAAAAATCAATGAGACAGAGAATGTCATCAACCGCTACTGGCTGCTGGAGGAGTGCCAGCAGGAATAAATAGTGAAAGACTTATTTGTTATTGTCATTTTTTTATACAATATACAGGAGCAAATCTCCGGAATATTGACAAAACGGGCGTGGGAAAGGGCATATCTGTGAAAATTATAAACCTATGCCGCGCGTCCTCTGTTCCAATGGTAGAAAAAAACAACGAATGACAATAAAGGACCACTGGCAACAATTAACACTTACTGAAACCAAAGAGCTTAAAGAAGCCTCCCGCAGGCTCCACTACGCGGCACAGTACGTAGCCGCGTTTTCCCATAACCTGCTGCCGGAATCATCAGACGATTCTCAGTCGAGCATGCACTGGTCTTCCAGCCTCAAAGCGCTGGTCAGCCAGGAAGTCAACCTGAAACGACGGGTACGCATGGCGCTGGGGTACACCGCATTCAAGCTGATGCTCATTGACGAAAATGAGAAAGTACACGGCGTATTCAATATAAACGGCCAAACCCGCACCACGGCTATGAGCTTTGTGCGCACACAGATTCGTGTACTGGGCGTGAAGGGGCAGGAAATAGACCCGATCGACCATTACGAGCTGCCAGACCACCCGATCAAAGAGGGTGGCCCGTTTATGATGACCTCCCCCAACGAGCATCAGGAGCTGGCCCGATACCGCCACAATGCCACCCACCTGCTGGAGCAGGTCGTAAAGGATTATGAATACGCTACGCCGGTAGCTACCTGGCCCCACCACTTTGACACCGCAAGTGTGATCAACCTCAAGTTTGACGACCAAAGCAACCCCATGAAAACAGTGGGTGTAGGCCTTGCGCCTCCCAACGGGCTCTGCGAAGAATACTACTTCTACATCAGCCACTGGGCAAAAGACGGCAATATCAAATACGACACGCTGCCCTCCCTTCCGGGGAACGCACAGTGGAAAACCGAAGACTGGAAAGGAGCTATCCTTCCGGTTTCAGAGCTGGTCAAGCTCGACAGCGCGGAGAAGCAATGCGAACTGGCGGAGGACTTTTTCAAACAAGGCCTGAAAGCTTCCTTCGAATTACTTGAAGAAGAAGCCGTAAAAGCTTAAATTACAAGAATTATTTCCCCGAGACGGAAAGAGAAAGGTTTACCATCCTAGTAAGGTAAGCCTTTCTTTGTTTTTGCAAGTATTTTTCTTTTCATACCTGCCCGGCACCATAGCCGGCAACAAAAGCCCTCCCCTACTCCTTCTTTTAGTAGCACGCTGCCGTAGCAGGACATTTGCAAAAACCGGTAGAAAGCAATCGCCGCGGCCCTCAACATGGGCGCAGTTTTCCTGTTATATTTGAAATAAACCTGGTAGCGTACGCTTGCCGCCCTGGCTGAGAAAACCGCAACACTGTGACATAAATATCAACTGACGGAGCTGCCACCCGGGTATATCCCCGGCCCTGCTCCTGCCGGTACTTACACCTTTAAACACACACCTGCCATGAAAAAAGCCGTCTGGAACGGGCAAACACTCGCTCAAAGCAACGACCTGGAAGAGGTGGAGGGCAATTACTACTTTCCTGCCTCCAGCCTCAATATGGATTACTTTGAAAAAAGCAACACGACCTCTGTCTGCCCGTGGAAGGGCACTGCTGCTTACTACCACCTAAAGGCAGGCGGTGAGCAGCTGGAAGATGCTGCCTGGTACTATCCTAATCCAAAGGAAGCCGCTCAGCACATAGAGGGCCGGGTCGCTTTCTATCCGAGCGTGGACATCATCGACGCATAATTTATCCGATTATACACCTAGTATTTACAATATGACGCTTCGTACTAATGCTAAGAACACCAGTGCGCTACTTCGCCGCTATCAGCAGATCAGACAACAGAGCCTGAAACTCTGCGAACCCCTGAATACAGAAGATTACGTAGCACAGCCGGTCCCCTTCGTCAGCCCGCCGAAATGGCACCTCGGGCACACGAGTTGGTTTTTTGAAAACTTCATCCTGGCTGAGCAGCTACCGGGCTACGAGCTCTACAACCCCTCTTTCAATTTCTGTTTCAACAGCTACTACCAGAGCCAGGGCCCGCGCCTGCTGCGCGACCGCCGCGGCAGCCTGACCCGCCCGCCGCTGAAGGAAGTGATCGCTTACCGTGAGCATGTAGACCGCCATTTGGCGCGGCTGCTGGGGCAACTTACCGACGACAGCTTGCCGGAGGAGCTCGCCGGGCTGATTGAGGTCGGCTTGCAACACGAACAGCAACATCAGGAACTGCTCGTTACTGACATCAAATATATTCTCGGGCACAACCCGCTGCATCAGGCGTACTCCCCTGCCAAGCATAAGACGGCAGCAGAGCCTGCCCCTCTGCAGTTCCGCACCGTGCCGGAAGGCCTTTACGATATCGGCTATAGGGGCAGCGACTTCAGCTGGGACAATGAGCAAAGCCAGCACAAGGTGTACCTGCATGAGTTTGGCATCGCCAACCGCCTGGTCACCAATGGCGAATACATGGCCTTCATGGAAGCCGGCGGCTACGAGCACTTTGGCTACTGGCTGGACGACGGCTGGAGCTGGGTGCAGGAAACGAACAACAAAGCCCCGCTGTACTGGTATGAACAGGACGGCGAATGGTGGCACTATACGATGGCAGGCCTGAAAAAGGTAGACCCCAATGCCCCGCTTACCCACATCAACTACTACGAAGCAGATGCGTTCGCCAACTGGAAAGGCCTGCGGCTGCCAACGGAGCAGGAGTGGGAAGCTGCCTGCCGGCTGGAACACGCTACCGTGCCTGAAAGCAGTAACTTTGTGGATAGCGGCAATTTCCACCCGGTAGCACCGGCTTCCGCCGAAGACCGGCAGATGCTGGGCAATACCTGGGAATGGACCGGCAGTGCCTATCTCCCCTACCCGAACTACCCACGCTTTAAAGGCGCACTGGGGGAGTACAACGGCAAGTTTATGGTCAACCAAATGGTACTGCGGGGCGGCTCCTGTGCCACCCCCCACAGCCACATGCGCATCAGCTACCGCAACTTTTTCTATCCGCAGGAGCGCTGGCAATTCACCGGCCTGCGCCTCGCGAAATAAATATTCCTTTCACCCGGGAAGCAGAAGAAGGCAGGCAGCCCTCTTCTGCTTCCTTTGTTCAAAACCCTATTTACTTCGATGATCAAGACCAGCCCGTTACCCGTTGAGCAGGAAACCATCTATTCCATCAACTCCGCCTTTGCACAGGATGTGCTGGACGGATTGAAGCAGAGCCCCAAGAAGCTGCCATCCAAATACTTTTACGATGACCGTGGCGACAAACTGTTTCAGGATATCATGCATATGCCGTCCTATTACCTGATGAACTGCGAGCACGAGATTTTCGAAACCCACAAAGCCGCCATCCTGGAGGCCATCGGCTTCGAAGATTTTCAGCTGGTGGATGATGT
>CAJXXJ010000258.1 GCA_913062745.1 uncultured Phaeodactylibacter sp. | reverse complement strand
CAAGTTATTCAAGCCGGATGGTTCGCCTATCCGCGCTATGGCAAGCGTCAGCTTTGTAGGCAGTTTTAGCGATTTGCTCCGGATAGCAAAGAACAATTTGCTTTCGCCCGATTTAACCCACGTGCATACCGTAAAAGCCGGCGATACGCTGCCCAATTTGTGCGAAGAGATGTACGGCCACCCCCGGTACGCGAGCGTGATTGCCAGAGTCAACGGGCTGTCTGGTTTCCGGTATCTGAAGCCAGGTACAGAACTGGTTTTTCCTCCATTCACTAAAAACAGGACGAATTAATGCCCAACGAACGAAGCATACCCACACAGGCAGCACCTTCCGTAGTGACCCTTACCGTACTTTCCGACGGCAATGCGGTACCTGCAGTGCATCAGTTGCTGTCAGTGGTGGTCAGCCATGAATTGAACCGCATCCCAGCTGCCACTCTGGTGTTCCGCGACGGGGACCCGGCGGCTCAGACCTTCGAAAGCAGTAATACCAAATTGTTTGTACCGGGCGCAGAAATAGAGGTTAAAGCGGGATACCGGGCGCAGGAGGATACGATATTCAAAGGAGTGGTCGTCAAGCACGGGCTTAAAATCCGGGATCAGCGTTCCACGCTGGTGGTTGAATGCAGGGATGAAACGTACAAGATGTCGATCAAGCCTAAAAGCCGCTACTTCCGGGACCAGACCGATAGCGAGATGATAGAGGATATCATCCGGGAAAACGGCCTGGGGAGCGCTGTGGAGTCCACCAGCCTGCGCTACGGAGAGGTGATACAGTTTGATGCGACAGACTGGGATTTTATTATGATGAGGGCCGAGATGAACGGCCTGCTTTGCACCGTGGAGGATGGGCAACTCACCATTAAGCCGCCCGATTATCAGCAAGCACCGGCACTTACGCTGCAGTACGGTGCCACTATTATGGAGTTTGATGCAGAGATGGATGCCCGGAATCAGTTTGAATCGGTACAATCTGTGGCCTGGGATGCTGCGGAGCAAGCCATTGTGGAGGGAGAATCCGGCACCGCAGCTGTGGTGGAGGCGGGTAACATCACCTCGGGCCAACTGGCGAAGGTACACGGCAGCAGCCCCTACCAACAGTACCATACCGGAGGGCTGAGCAGC
The DNA here is from genome assembly GCA_913062745.1 of uncultured Phaeodactylibacter sp. GTDB lineage: Bacteria > Bacteroidota > Bacteroidia > Chitinophagales > Saprospiraceae > Phaeodactylibacter. The sequence continues at coordinate 4,839 of CAJXXJ010000258.1, read as the reverse complement.
GCAGAGTTAACCAATTGGTCGGCGGCAAAGCTGCTGAAATCAAAAATGGCGAAAATCACCGGGCGGGTCAAGTTTCAGGGCACGCAGGCCATTAAAGTCGGCCAGCTCCTCAAGCTGCAGGGGGTGGGCGAACGCTTTGAAGGGAACGTATTGGTCTCCGGATTGCGCCATCAGGTTGCGAATGGCAACTGGACCATTGATGCCCAAATAGGGCTTTCCCCCGAATGGTTTTCCGAGCGCTATGAAGTGCATGCTCCGCAGGCTGCCGGCCTGGTGCCAGCGGTTTCCGGCCTGCAGATCGGGGTAGTCACGCAATTGCAGGATGACCCGGAAGGAGCATTCCGTATTATGGTACGCCTGCCGACCGTAAATGCGGAGGAAGAAGGGACCTGGGCCAGGCTGTCGGCCTTCGACGCCGGGGACAGCCGCGGCGCTTTTTTCCTGCCCGAAATCGGTGATGAGGTAGTGGTCGGTTTTTTAAATAATGACCCCCGGCAGGCTATTGTACTCGGTGCGTTGCACAGCAGCGCCAAGCCTGCACCTTTGGAAGCTGCTGATGACAATCATGAAAAAGGCATAGTCACCCGCAGCGGCATCCGGCTTATTTTTGATGACGATAAAAAAGATGTGCTGCTGGAGACACCCGACGGGCACCGGCTATTGCTTTCCGGCGAAAATCAGGCTATAGAACTGGAAGACGCCAGCGGCAACAAGCTCGTGATGGATGGCGGCGGTGTAACCATAGAGAGTGCTGCTGATATCACTTTCAAGGCTACAGGCAACTTCACGGCAGAGGGCGTTAACGTGGAAGCCAAAGCGAGTGCTTCCGCTACATTGGAAGGCAGCGCAACTACCACCGTAAAAGGCGGGCTGGTACAAATTAACTAAACTCAAAACCAGATACTTATGCCACCTGCAGCCAGACTGAACGACATGCATGTATGCCCGGCAACAAACGGGCCTCAGCCTCACGTGGGCGGCCCGGTGGTGGGGCCGGGTGAAGCTACGGTGCTCATCGGCGGTATGCCGGCAGCAAGGGTAGGGGATCAGGCCGCTTGTTCCGGCCCTCCGGATGTTATCATGCAGGGGTCCGGCACAGTGCTGATCGGCGGGATGCCTGCCGCTCGCCTGGGAGACCCTACAGCGCATGGCGGGTCAATCGTTGCCGGATGCCCGACGGTTATCATCGGCGGCTGACCGCATTTTGAACACCTTAAAAAACCCAAAAAATGGAAGAAAGTAATACGGCAAAAAAGTACCTGGGCAGAGGCTGGAGCTTTCCGCCTGCTTTTTCCAAAACGGCCGGTACGGTGGAGATGAGCAGCGGGGTGGAAGATATCAACCAAAGCCTCCATATCCTGCTGTCCACCAAACTGGGCGACCGCGTTATGCTGCCGGATTACGGCAGCAGCGTCGAAGAGCTGCTGTTTGAACCGGCGGATACCACTCTGCAAACGCTCATTCGGGACCGGGTGGAAACGGCTATTTTGTTTTACGAGCCTCGAATCGAGCTCGAGCGCGTCCGCCTGGAAACCGACCAAATTGCAGAAGGGGTGCTGCGCCTGGTGGTCGACTATGCGGTACGCGCCACCAACTCCCGTTTCAATTTCGTGTATCCATTTTACATCACAGAAGGTTCCGACGCCGCTGCGCTTCAGCCTTGAGATTAGCCATTACAGCCGGTATGAATTGCAATAACCAAAAAAACGATTCTCCAATCATTCACGGGGGTACCTCGCAGGGCAATCGTATGCCATCGGCTCTGAAGGGAGATTACGTCAAAGTGGATGAGCGCAGCGATGCGGACTGGATCGTTTTCGCCCGGGGCTACGCGAAGTTCCTGCAGTACTACAACCAGCAAAATTTGCCGGAAGGAGACTGGAGCCCCTTTTGGAGCCAGAACCCGGCTACTGTTTTGGCCAACCTTGCTGCCGCCCGGGTCGACTGGTTTCGGGAAGAGACGCGCCTATTGTTTATAGAGTTGCAAAAACTGGATAATGCGGGTGAGGAAGAGTTGCTGCGGCAAAACTTTCAATATTTATTCAGCACGATTGGCCATCTGGCCTGGCAATTGGACCAGCACCTTTCCCGTTTGCCGGAGGGGTTTGCTGTAAAAGTAAGCCTGCGCAACCTTGTGCAGACAAAGCTGGCACCCGCTCTGCGGCAATGGATTATTTGGTACACAAACGCCAGCAGCAATGCTCCGGCTCCGTTTCCTCTGCTGAGCACCGGAGTGGATCAGGTGCCGCAGCGCGTGCGCGAAATGCGTATATTGGGTGAAGGCGTGCGCCCCGCTCCAGCCGTATGGAACGGAAACACCTTTTCCGAAACATGGATTGCCGATGGTTCGGCCGGCAACTGGAACGATTACCTCATTTTGCTGGAGAGCGAGCCCGGGCTGGATATCTTCAGTGGTGCCACGGTAGCGGAAGCTATCAATTTTGCGGCCGGGCATTCCTTCTTCAAAAGTGTCTATTCGGAATTCCTGCAGGGTTTTTCCACTGTAGTTGCCGAGGCACGGAGGGCGCTGCGGAGCCTGCTGAGCCAGTATAACCGGCACGAGCCCCACTTTGCCCTTTATCTGGCTTTCGTGCGCCTGCTTAGTGCGGAGCGCGCCCAGCTGAATCAGTTTACTGACCGGCATCTGCGATTTTACTACGAGCGTGTGCTGCGCATGAAACCCCGCCCCGCTGCCCCTGCCCGGGCTTATGTGCATTTCGAATTAGCGAAGCACGTGGATAGCCACTTACTAAAACAGGGCACCCTGCTTAAAGCCGGGAAAGATGCTGCAGGCAACGACTTGCTCTTCGCTCTGGACCGGGATTTTGTGGCAAACAAAGCCCGGGTAACGGATTTCAAATGCCTGCTCAAACTGCCGGAAGACCCCGCGCTGTACGCTACCACGCCTGGCCAGCCGGTTTTTCGCACCCTGGACCGGGGCCGGTATTATGCCGCTTCCGCAGCAGATACTGCCGACGGGATAGAGGCACCAATCGTTTCGGACCCTCCGGCCTGGCACCCCTTTGGCAACAAATCGATCAACAGCAGCAATCAATGGGAGGTCGCTGTGCCGGCAGCAGAAGTCGGCTTCGTCATTGCCTCTCATTATCTCTTTTTGCAGGAAGGTGTCCGTACCATTACCCTGACCCTGAATGGGCTTAGCGGGGGTAGCCCGGGCGGCAAGAGCTTCCGCATCCGGCTTACCACAGAGGAAGGTTGGCTGGAACAGCAAGTAACGGCTGCCGGCAACCAGCTGACTGTGGAGTTACCGGGCGATGCGCCGGCTATTCTGCCTTATCAGCAGGACGTGCACGAACGCGCTTACCGGACTGCTTTCCCGGTTCTGGAAGCCATACTGGTGAATGAACCGGATAGCCCATATGATTACGATGATTTAAAGAATCTCCGGGTTGGAAGTATCAACCTCCACGTTCAGGTAGAAAATAAGAAAGCGATGGCGCTGTCGGGCACTACCGGACCGCTTGACAATAGCAAGCCGTTCCACCCCTTCGGCCCTGTTCCGGAATCGGGAGCGGTCTTCTATCTGGGCGACCAGGAAGTATTTCAGAAAGAGGCCAGCTTTACCTTGAACCTCAGTTGGAAAAGACGGCAGTTTAACCCTCCCACCGGGCTCGTGGATGAGGAGGTGGAGCCCAGAGTAGATGCTTACCTCCTCCGAGATGGATATTGGGGGGACGCAGCCCAGTCCAATGTCCTGCTGCCGGGAAGCAGTACGCAATCTAGCGTGAGCATGACCGTGCCGGAGAGTAGCCGGATCGAACCGGATTTTTCTGAACCGGCAGTGTATGACACCCGGCAAACGGATGGGTTTGTAAAGTTTGAGCTAGTCGGGGATTTCGGGCACCGGCAGTATCCCTATCAACTTGCCAGGTATATTGGTGGACACGGTACGGAGCCACCAGTTACGGAACCACCGGAGCCCTTCGATGCTCAAATTCTGTCCCTCACCCTTGATTATAACGCGAGCACGGATATTCCGCTGAACCAGTCTGCTGCTTACGAAGGGCAAGAGGGGCGCTTTTTTCACTTGCATCCATTTGGCTACCAAGCCGCTTCCCCTCAAACAGGCGGTATACGGCTGTTGCCGGAAATGGTGCCGCAGAGCAGCGTGCCGCCATCCACGGTCGGCAAAGACGGCGGGGAGGGGTATATTGGTATTGAAGGACTGGAGCCGCCTCAGAATCTGTCCATGCTGGTACAAGTACTGGACGGAAGCGCCAACCCCCTGCAGGCCAAACCAGATCAGCATGTGCAGTGGGCTTATCTGAAACAAAACCACTGGGTGCCCTTTAAAAATAGCGAAGTAGAAGACGGGACCAGAGGCCTGCTGCAATCCGGCATCGTGACCTTCAGCATGCCGCGCGAAGCCAACAAAGATAATACCCTGCTGCCGGCAGGTAAACACTGGATACGCGCCTCCGTCCAATCTCCCGTAGACGCCGTCTCTAAAATCATAGGCGTGCATGCACAGGCTGCCAGTGTTAGCCTGGTAGCTCAGGAGCATCTTCAGATTGAGGCTTACCCGCTAAAGCCGGGTACCATACAGAAATTGTTAATGCCCGACCGGGCAGTCAAAAAAGTAAACCAGCCCTACGCTACTTTCGGCGGCCGTATGCCCGAATCAGGCCGCTCGTTTTACACCCGTGCCAGCGAGCGGCTGCGCCACAAAAACCGGGCGGTCGCAATGTGGGATTACGAACGCCTGGTACTGGAAGCCTTTCCGGCCATTCACAAGGTCAAATGCCTGAACCATCTGCAGTTTGAACCCATCAAGGAGGGGTTCCGCTACCGGGAGCTGGCAGCCGGTCATGTGACAAT
>CAJXXJ010000257.1 GCA_913062745.1 uncultured Phaeodactylibacter sp. | reverse complement strand
CAGGCCAGAAGAAAGAGCAAGGGGAGCAGCAGGAATGGGAGGAAGTTGTTCATGCTCTAGTTTTGTAAAAACCATAGTAACTATTCAGCATGATCAGAAAACGCGCTGGCTCCTTTCGCGAAACAGGTCGTTTTCAGCTTATTTTTTTAATGCTGCATAGTTACAAACCATAAAAAAAGGGAAGCGGCTAATGAGCGCCGCTTCCCCCGGATTATTCTTGATGCCGCAATTGGGATGCGGCGAAGGTTACTTTACTTTGTCTACCACCGCTTTGAAAGTCTCAGGGTGGTTCATGGCCAGGTCAGCCAGCACTTTACGGTTGAGGTCGATCTCTTTCTCAGACAGCTGGTGGATCAGGCGGGAGTAAGAGATACCGTGCGTGCGGGCAGCGGCGTTGATACGGGCAATCCAGAGACGGCGGAATGCACGCTTTTTGGCTTTACGGTCACGGTAAGCGTAAGTAAGGCCTTTCTCAACGGCGTTTTTAGCAACGGTATAGACATTGCTACGGGCACCGAAGTACCCACGGGCCATCTTGAGGATTTTTTTACGGCGCTTCCGGGAAGCTACCGCGTTTACGGAACGAGGCATAATTCTGTTTTTTAGTGCAGCGCAGAGGTGCCAGCCACCATATTCGGGGGCAACGCTTTCGTCCTGCGCTCTCGTTAAAAAATGAAATGTTAGAAATTACATGCAGAGCATGCGCTTCACGCGGTCTTCGTTGTGCTCGTGCACAATTTTAGAGTCACGCAGGCGCAGTTTTGCCTTTTTGCTCTTGTTGCGCATCATGTGCGAGGTCTTCGCCTGAAAGCGCTTGATCTTTCCAGAGCCAGTGCGCTTGAAACGCTTCTTTGCACTGGAGTGTGTCTTCATCTTAGGCATTGCTGTTGCTTTGATGGTGATTTAAAACGGTGGGCAAAGGTAAAGAAAAATACCAGCCCGGCAAACAGAAGGGGCGTATAATTTCTGTTTGCGCGGGATTCTGCGGTATTGTCTGATCGGGAATCAGTTCTTTTTGCTCTTCTTCGGCGCGATCATAACGATCATCCGGCGGCCTTCCATTTTCGGCAGGCTCTCGGCAGCACCGTAGTCTTCCAGCTCTTTGATAAAGCGGAGCAGCAGCAGCTCGCCGCGCTCTTTGAAGACAATCGTACGCCCCCGGAAGTGTACGTAGGCTTTCACCTTGGCACCATCATCCAGGAAGCCCTGTGCGTGGCGGAGCTTGAAGTCAAAGTCGTGGTCGTCCGTATTAGGCCCAAACCGGATTTCCTTGACGACTGTTTTGGCAGCCTTCGCTTTGATTTCTTTTTCCTTCTTCTTCTTTTCGTAGAGGAATTTGTTGTAGTCGATAATCTTAACGACCGGAGGTTTAGCTTTCGGAGAGATTTCAACGAGATCGAGCTCTACCTTGCGGGCCCAGTTTTTTGCTTCCCGGGTCGCATAAACGGTGCCGGGTTCCAGCTTTTGCCCTACCGCTTCACTGATTTCTTCCAGGTTGTCGCCTACCAGGCGGATTTCAGGTACCCGGATGTGCTCGTTAGTGCGGAATTGCGGTTTGTTGTCAGTACGTTTGAAGCCTCTGCCTTTTTTACCAGTTCTCTTTGCCAATACAATTTTGTTTTGTTAAAAAAATCTCTGCAATGGCGTTGGCCTTCCTGGCCGGTGTTTACCGCCAATGCTGTTATTTATCAATCCGGTTTTTTCTCGAAAAGTTCCATCCTGCTGGGAATCTTCCCCGGAAAACCGCTCTTTTTCAACGGCTCGCAGTAAAGATAGGCCCTTTTCGGACAATATCTTCCCCACCGCCTAAAATTAGCACACCCGCTGTGCAAACAAGGCACACAGCGGGTGTTGCTGATATCCGGTTGTCAATTACTTATTAACGTCCGTGTTGACCGCTTTTTTGAGCGTGATGTTAAGGCCTGTTTCGTCCTCATTCATCACTGCTTCGAGCGCGGTTCCGGCTTCCGGGTTCTCATTGAGGATAAACTCAGCGAGCGGATCTTCAATGTACTTTTGGATAGCCCGGTGCAGGGGGCGTGCGCCAAACTGCGGGTCATAGCCTTTCTCCGCCACGAATTTCTTCGCCTCCTCAGCCAGGCTCAGGGTATATCCCATATTGTCGAGGCGGGCGTGCAAATCCTTCAGCGTGATGTCGATGATCTTAAAGATATCCTCCTGATTGAGGCTGTTGAAGATTACCACATCATCCACACGGTTCAGGAATTCGGGAGAGAAGGTCCGCTTCAGCGCATTTTGAATAACACCTTTGGCATGTTCCTCCGCTGCGCTTTCTCGGGCCTGTGTGGCAAAACCAACGCCCTGCCCAAAATCCTTAAGCTGACGCACACCGATATTGGAGGTCATGATAATTAAGGTGTTCTTGAAGTCCACCTTGCGGCCAAGGCCGTCGGTCAGTTGGCCATCATCAAGCACCTGCAGCAGGATATTGTACACATCGGGGTGTGCCTTTTCAATTTCGTCAAGCAGGATAACGGAGTATGGCTTACGGCGTACCTTTTCGGTCAGCTGTCCGCCTTCTTCGTAGCCTACGTAGCCCGGAGGCGCACCGATAAGGCGGCTGACGGAAAACTTCTCCATGTATTCGCTCATATCGAGGCGCACGAGGGCATCTTCCGAATCGAATATATAGCGGGCCAGCGCTTTAGCCAGCTCCGTCTTACCTACCCCGGTCGGGCCGAGGAAGATGAAGGAGCCAATTGGCTTGGTCGGGTCTTTCAGCCCGACACGATTACGCTGTATGGCCCGGGTGATTTTGTGGATTGCTTCGTCCTGGCCGATGATGACATCCTGCAGGTCGTTGCCCATACCCACAAGCTTGCGGCTTTCACTTTGTGCCACCCGCTTCACGGGGATGCCGGTCATCATTGCGATCACTTCGGCAATATCTTCTTCGGTCACAGGGTAGCGCTTGGTCTTCGCTTCCTCCTCCCACTGCACCTTGGCAAATTCAAGCTGCCGTACGAGCTTGGACTCTTTGTCGCGCAGGTCGGCAGCCTTTTCGTACTGCTGGTTTTTAACCGCCTGGTTCTTTTGCTCCTTGAGTTCCTCAATTTTCTTTTCCAGCTCCTCGATGTGCTCGGGGACGTGGATGTTTTTCAGGTGCACTCGCGCGCCCACCTCATCGAGTACGTCAATGGCTTTGTCCGGCAGAAAGCGGTCGCTGATGTAGCGGTCGCTCAGCTTCACGCAGGCCTCTACTGCTTCCTGGTCGTAGTTGACGTTGTGGAACTCCTCGTATTTGGACTGAATGTTCTGCAGGATATTGACGGCTTCCTCAGCAGAGGGCGGATCGACCATCACTTTCTGGAAGCGGCGGTCGAGTGCGCCGTCCTTTTCTATGTGCTGACGGTACTCATCCAAAGTGGAGGCACCGATACACTGCAGCTCACCCCTTGCAAGAGCGGGCTTGAAGATGTTGGAAGCGTCCAGCGAGCCGGTAGCGCCGCCGGCACCTACTATAGTATGTATCTCGTCGATGAAGAGGATAACGTCGCGGGATTTCTCCAGCTCGTTCATGATGGCTTTCATGCGCTCCTCAAACTGGCCCCGGTACTTGGTACCGGCTACGAGAGCAGCGAGGTCCAGCATCACGATACGCTTGTTGAAGAGCGTCCGGCTCACCTTTTTCTGCATAATACGCAGGGCGAGCCCCTCCACGATTGCTGTTTTACCTACACCGGGCTCACCGATCAGGATAGGATTGTTCTTTTTACGGCGGCTCAGAATTTGTGATACCCGCTCGATCTCATTTTCCCGGCCGATGATCGGATCAAGCTTATCTTCTTCTGCGAGCTTGGTGATGTCGCGGCCGAAGTTGTCGAGAACCGGAGTACGGGATTTGGAGCTGCCTTTGCGCTGCTGATAGCGGCCGCCCTGGCTTTCTTCCTCCTCATAGGGGTCATCCTGGTCGGAAGGCGTTTCAGCGTAGGGGTCGATATTGCTGCTGAAGTCCTGGTCCTGGCGGACATACTCGAGTTCAGCCTTGTAGATATCGTAGTCTACGTCGAAGCGGTTGAGGATTTTGGAAGCCGGGTTTTCCTTGTGCTTCAGTATAGAGAGCAACAAGTGTTCCGGGCTGATTTCTTCGCTTTTCAGCATTTTAGCCTCGAGGAAGGTCACTTTCAGTACTTTTTCGGCCTGCTTATTGAGCGGGAGGTTACCCACATTGAGGGCAGTTTGCCCACTGGGGATACGCTGAATAGCTTCCTCCACATTCTGCTGAAGCTCAGCCGGGCGGACGTCAAGAGACTCCAACACCTTGACTGCCAGGCTTTCCTGCTCTGACATGATACCGAGCAACAGATGCTCTGTGCCGATGTAATCATGGCCGAGCCGGATAGCGGCGTCACGGCTTCTGGAGATGACCTGCTTTACCTTAGGCGAAAATCGTTTATTATTCATAATTATTCCTTCTCTAGTGCTGTGGTTACCCTGAACAATATTAACTCATATTATCCAAGAATACAAAAGTTCAACCTTTTAGTTGTGCCGCTATTTTTGCTTAACGGCGCAGTAACATTTGGGCTATGGCCCCTGATACCGAAAAAATGATGCCAAAGGGGGATTCCTGCTATTTTGGCGGGCCTTTGAGGCATTATTCCTGCAGATTCATTACGCTAACACCTGGAGGCACAAATGTGTTTATCGATCAGGGCAGGCAGACAATTAGTACAGGCCTTGCTAGGAAGACTGAATTCTTATTGATATTTTTGCGCTTACCGCAAAACTCAACCATTTCAAATCATTTGTATGGATTTCAAAATAAAGACGGAAGAGCGATATACTGTTTTCACCCTGGAAGAGGATAATTTTAACTCCCTGCTTGCTCCGGAAGTGAAGTCAGAACTCGTCATCCTTTCTGATAAAAATGTCAAAAACCTCATCTTCGACCTCTCGAATGTCAAGTACGTCGATTCGTCAGGCTTAAGTGCCATACTGACAGCAGACCGGCTCTGGAAAAAGCTGGGCACTTTTGTGCTGGCCGGAGCAGAACAGCCGGCTGTGAAAAAGCTGATGGAGATTTCCCGCCTGGATTCGGTACTGACCATTATCCCTACTGTCAGCGAAGCGATTGACTACATCTTCATGGAGGATATCGAGCGCGAGCTCAACGACGAAGATAAGGAGTAGGCATTCCGCTTACGCGAAAAAAAACAAATGGCACAGTGGAACTTACCGTCCGCTGTGCCATTTTCATTAGCATGAGATTTGAACTACAACTGCTGGGCACAAGTGGAGCTGTGCCGGCCTACAACCGCTTTCCGACCATTCAGCTGCTGAATATTCAGGAGAACCTCTATATGATTGACTGCGGGGAGGGGGCTCAGATGAGGGTAGTTGCCTATGGGCTGCGCTGGCATAAGATTCAGCAGCTCTTTATCAGTCATTTGCACGGGGACCATATATATGGTATACCTGGCCTGATCAGCTCTATGGGCCTAAACCGCCGCAAGGCACCCCTGACCATCTACGGGCCGGCCGGCCTGCAGGCGATGGTGCACGCTATGATGCCTTACCTGAGCAAGCTTTCCTTCGAGCTGAATTTTGAAGAAGTCGACCCTGCCGTCCACCGGCTGGTCTACGAAGACCGCGTTGTACAGGTGTTCAGCCTGCCGCTCGACCACAGCATCCCGGCCTGTGGTTACCTGTTCCGGGAGCAGGAGCGGCCCCGCAGCATGATTGGTTCGCGCATTGAAGAATATGGCATCCCGTACGCTGACATACCGGCGATTAAAGCCGGTGCGGATTTTACTACGGAAGACGGGCAGGTTATTCCCAACGCCCGGCTCACCGAAGCGCCGCCCCGGCCCCGCTCTTATGCTTACTGTTCAGATACCGCTTACTACGAGCCACTAATTTCCCGGGTGGAAAAAGCAGACCTTTTATACCACGAAGCTACTTTCACCCGGTACCACCGGGCGCAGGCAGAAGAAACGCGGC
>CAJXXJ010000256.1 GCA_913062745.1 uncultured Phaeodactylibacter sp. | reverse complement strand
CCCCTGCTAAAAAAGCAGCGAAGAAGACGGCAGCGCCGAAAGCAGCCACTAAGAAAACTACCAAGAAAGCCACTACGGCCAAAAAGCCGGCCGCCAAGAGCTCAACGGTCAAGGATGACCTGCGCAAGATCGAAGGCATTGGCCCGAAAATCGCCGGGCTGTTTGAGGTAGCAGGCATTACCACCTTCGAGGAGCTGGCTACTGCCAAGCCTGCCAAGCTGAAAGAGGTACTGGCGACCGCCGGCCCACGCTACAAAATGCACGACCCGACTACCTGGACGGAGCAGGCTAAACTGGCCGCCGCCGGCAAATGGGACGAACTGAAAGTACTGCAGAAAGAATTGAAAGGCGGCAAGCGCAAGAAAAAGTAAGCCTGCCGGGATCATCAGAGAAAGCCAAGCCCGGTTCTCCGCATGGAGCCGGGCTTTTTTGTGCCTCGCAGCGTCGCACAAAGCCGCCTTTGCGCAAGCGTAGGGGCACGAAAAAGGACAGGCGAGCGCAGCAAGCAGGGCGCAGCTTTTTGACCTTGGAGCCCAAGGGAAGGGCAGCAGCCAACCCTGCCAGAAAGGAAAATAAAAAAGCTGCCCCCGGGAAATTTCCTGTGAGGGCAGCTTTTTTTAAAGCCTTTATTCAAACAAAGAATACTGTACCGCTTCCACCATTTTCCGGTATTCCGCAAAGTCTTTCTCAAAGAAAGCCTCCACTTTGCCGGTGACGTCCTCCGTCTGCGCTTTGGCCTGATCTAATTTCTGCCGCCCCATAGGCAACAGCTCGCCATCCTGAGCGTCGATGTAGGAGTATACCCCGTAAAGCGTGCTGTTGAGCAGCCCGGTAGACCGGCGGATGCCCTTGAAATCTTCCGGCTGCATGTAAAGCTCTTCCAGCTGCACGATGCTGTCCTGCATGGCTTTGCCCTGCTCCTTGATTTTTGTCAGGGTGCTGTCGGGCGCATTGGCCAGTGCTTCGTTGACGCGCTTGATGGTTTTCTGCGCTTCCTGCAGTTTGCGGAAAGCATCGCTTGCCTGCTCTACGATGCTGTAAAACTCCTTGTAGGCGTCCTGCTCCGCGCGCAGGTCCGCCATACTGACGTCCAATCGGGGGTCTGCCTTTACAGTCACGCTGGTAGAGTCTGCGAAATCGCCGGAAGTCAGCAACAGCTTGTAAGTACCAGGCATTACTTCGTAGCCGCGGGGCGGGTCAGCATCTTCTCTGGGCTCCCGGCGGGAAGGGAAGCGCACGCCCTCTGCGCGCAGATCCCAGTAAAAGCGGTCCATGCCAGCATCGAGATTTTCAGTAAAGGTGCGGATGGTATCGCCGGCGGCATCAATGACCTGCACTTTTACCTTTTTGCCGAGCTTGCGTTTCGCTTCTTCCTGGTCTTCATCTTCTTCCTTTTGCTTGCCTTTCTGCTTTTTGCCTGACTCCTCTTGCGCTTCCATCGGCTTTTGCCAAACGGTAATCAGCGCATCCGGTGAGCGGTTCTTCCCGCTGTATTCTGCATCCGCCGGGAAGTGGGAGCCTTCGTAAGATTTGAATTCTGCCAGATAGGCATCCGGTGCGGGGAAAGTGCGGAAGGTATCCTGCAGCAGCTCGCCATTGGTTTTCGCAATTTCCTGTATCGGGCGGGTATCGTCCAGTACCCAGGCGGCGCGGCCAAAGGTGCCGATGACCAGGTCCTTCTCACGTGGGTGTATCTGCAGGTCGCGCACCGGCGTAGAGGGGAAGCCTTCTGTCCACTTTTGCCAGTTCTTGCCGGTATCAAAGCTGAAATACAGCCCGTAGTCGGTGCCCAGCCACAGCAGGTTCGGGACTTCTGGGTCCTGCACGATAGACAGGGCATGGCCGTCTACCTTTTCTTCGTCGACGATGCGGGTGAAGGTTTCGCCGTAGTTGTCGGTATGGTAAGCCATCGGGCGCCAGTCATTGCGGCGATAATCGTTGACGATGATAAAAGCTTCGCCGGCATTCTTTTCAGAAACCTCGATATAGGGAATCCAGCTGCCGGGGCGGGCTTCCGGCAGTTTGTAACCAACTTCTTCCCAGTTTTCGCCACCGTCGCGGGTAATTTGCAAGTTCCCGTCATCTGTGCCTACCCAAATGACATCCTTATCCGCCGGGCTGGGGGCAATGGCCAGGATGCTGGTGAAATTCTCCGCCCGGGTATCATCAATGGTCAGGCCGCCGCTTTTGTACTGCTGCTGCTTGGTGGAGTCATTGGTGGTCAGGTCAGGAGAGATGATTTCCCAGCTCTTGCCGCAGTCGGTACTTTTGTGCACGTACTGGCTGCCGAAATAGATACCGCAGTCGCCAAAGGGGTCCTGCGCAATGGCCGCATTCCAGTTAAAGCGCAGCTCCTCCCCTTCCGGGTGAACCGGCTTGATGAAGCGGCTCTCGCCCGTCTCACGGTCGATGTAGGAGACATTGCCGCCCTGTGACATCGCGTAGACGTAGCGGTTGTTGTCCGGGCGGAACACCACATCAAAGCCGTCTCCGAAGTAGACTTCCTGCCAGTCGGTATTCTGAATGCCGCCGCGCTCCCAGGCTGCGCTCGGGCCCACCCAGCTACCGTTGTCCTGCATGCCGCCGGCGATGTGGTACGGGATATCGTTATCCACGCTGATGTGGTAAAACTGTGCGAGCGGCAGGTTTTGCACAAAGCGCCAGTTTTCCCCGCCGTCGTGGCTGATGTTCAGACCGCCGTCGTTGCCCTCTATGATGTAGTTGTTGTTTTCCGGATGTATCCAAAAGGCATGGTGGTCCGGGTGGGTGCCCCGGCCAAAGCCTTCGAAGGTTTTGCCGCCGTCCTCGCTCTTGGAAAGGTAGGACCAGAGGTTGAAGATGCGGTTTTCGTTTTTCGGGTCTACAAAAATATCGGCGTAGTAGAAGGGGCGGTTGCCGATGTTGTCATCCGCGCGCAGCTCCCAGGTGAAGCCGCCGTCGGTGGAGCGGTACAGGCCGTTCTTTTTGGCTTCCACCAGTGCGTAGACGATATTGGGCTTGGAGGGCGCGATGGCCAGTCCGATGCGCCCGAGCTCGCCCTTGGGCAGGCCGTCTTCGTGCGTACGCTTCTCCCAGTTGTCCCCGCCGTCGTAGGATACGTAGATGCCGGAGCCTTCACCCCCGGAATTGAAGAACCACGGCTTGCGGCCGAATTCCCACATGGCTGCGATCAGCTTGTTAGGGTTGGAAGGGTCTACCACCAGATCAGCACAACCGGTAGAGTCATTGACGTACAAAATCTTTTCCCAGGTCTCGCCCCCGTCTTTGGTGCGGAAGACGCCGCGCTCGGGATTGGGGCCCCAGGCGGAGCCCAGCGCTGCCGCGTAAACGATATCCGGATTGTCGCGGTGGATGATGATACGGTGGATGGTGCGGGTCTCTTCCAGCCCCATACGCTCCCAGTTTTTGCCGCCGTCCAGGCTTTTGAAAATGCCCTCGCCGCTATTGTGGGAGTTGCGCGGGTTGCCTTCGCCGGTGCCTACCCAGATTTGGTCCGGGTTGTCCTGATTGATGGTCAGCGCGCCTACAGACTGCAGGGGTGCATCGTCGAAGATGGGTTCCCAACTGATGCCGCCGCTGCGGGAGCGCCATACGCCGCCGGAGGCCGTGCCGATATAAATGACATTCGGCTGATCATTGATGACGTCGATCGTGGTCACTCGTCCGCTCATCCCGGCCGGCCCGATGCTGCGGGGGGCGAGCGCTTCAAATTTTTCCAAATTAATATCCTGGCTGCTCAAAGCCGTGCAGAACAGCAGGCTGAGCCCTAAGAGGAGGTACTTTTGCATAGAAGTCGTGTTTCAGTCGTAAATGTTGTTGGGCTAAAATAGGGTTTTTTGAATTGTTGGGGAGGGGCAGAAAGCATGAACGTGGTTTTAAGATAGCCGTAGTAACGGGCTCATAGTTCGTAACGGTGCAGGGAATTCATTAGCGATAAACACCGATGACTATTTATCAGCTGCTAAAATGAGTGCAATACAGGATCGGCTATTGAGGCACATTGTACGCTTCTCGAAAAGACAGAATAGTTTTTATGAATTTTTCTTACATTTGAGAAGAGTGTTCAAAAACAAAATAGCTACGACTTCACCTAGAAGCTCCTTTCGAAGAGGTTTATGAAACCGAACGCACCCGCATCCGCCAGCTCCTCCCCAACTACAAAATCAAATTCTAATACCAGCCCGCCCGCCCCCATCCATCGGGCGGGCATCCATTCACTTCATCAGTTTAATCGTTACTAAGCAGCTTCCTGTAAGGATTCCGTAAACCGCAGAATATCGGATTTTAACCGCTCAAAATCAAAGTCGTCAACCTGAGATTTGATTTTTTCAAAAGCCCTATCCAACTGGGAAGAGAACTGGTTGATATCCAGACCCGAAACTACAGAGATATATAATCCCTGCTTGTTTTTATCAAATCTGGGAGGGTCGGGTAGAAAAGATTGAGGTTTTTTAAAAAAGGAGACCTCGAAAAATAATTTATGAACGCCACTACCATACTTTGACAAATCAATGGCGCGAGAGAATTCCGGAATATCCCCGGTGATCATTCCAGTGTCGGAATATACCCTGAATCTGGTTTTTTCTGCAAATGACGGATTGGTCTGTATAGCCTCCAGCATGCTCTTTTTCAATGCTTCAAAATCGAAATCATCGACCTGATCGGATATTTTATCAAATAATTCAAAAATAGCGTGGCATACTAGTTTTTGTGCCTCTTCATCAATGGAAGCAGCAGCTTTTTGATAGTCTAGAGGCAAGCTCCCCTCGATTTTTCTGCTGTCAGGATCATAACTCCAGAATGACTCATTGATTCTGCTCGGTTCTTGGTAAGTCAAGGCATAAAAAGAAATATTCCTAACACCTTGCCCAAATTCTGATAGTCTAATATTGTCGTTCAGGGTTTCCCCTGTGACAATTAGGTCAGAGGTATCAGATAAGCCGCCGATGGTAGTTATGAAAAAATCTTGCTGTTCCATTTTATTTTAATTCTTCTAACAACTTCCTCCAATTTTCATGGGAAACCCCTACCGCGTTACCTGGAGGAAGAAACAAGTGACAACCCTCTTTCACGGCTTCTGGCCTGGAAAAATAGGTTTTCAGATGAAGCTGTTCTGCGGTCGTAATATAACCTTCTGTGCCACGCTTTATCCAGTGGTATTCCAGATTCAATGCATCTATTGTTCGTTTATGCTCATTCTCCCTTTCGCCTTGGTCTCGACAAGTTTTACCAATGTAGTAGATTTGGTCTTTTAAAACAAGTATCTGTGCCTTCTCAGGGTCCATACACCAAACCGGGCATTTAGAGATACTATGTTAGCAGCCTGAAGGGTTGATCCCCCCAGCCCCCAATCTACAATCCCCTTCTTTTCCGTAGAAAAGCTCACCCCCACCCCGATTTTCTCCTTCGGGCTGTCCGCATAGCCCGCCAGGTAGCCTTTCTCGTGAATTTGCTGCAGGGCTTCGGCCACCGGGCGGTCGAGCTTGAACTCGAAGGCATAAATGTAGTCTGCGGTTTCTACCAGCGCATCGCAGGAACGCCCAAACGATTCCCATACGCTTGCAGTTTTTGGATAACGGTAACAAAATCCACCTGTAAAAGCTGGCCTATATTTATAACAACCCGGTGGTGGCTGGCATCGTCGATGAGTAGGAGGCGTATGTGGCTTTTTTGAGGCTATAGGCGCAGCCTACGCCAAACAGGGTTGAGGGTTGATGGATCAATTCTTAGTTGGCCTGTCCCACCATCGCCTCCTGCCGCACCTCGGACAAAAGCCCCTGCAGGTCCTGCTCTTCGGTAAACGGGTTCGTTAGCGTGACGCGCAGGTACAGTGCTTCGCCCAGGTAGGTCTGCACCAAATAGTACTGCCCCTTCTCCAGCAACCGCTGCCGGATGCGTGCGTTGAGGGTATTCAAATCAGCCTGCTCCATACCCTCCGGCCGGTAACGGAAGCAGACAATATTGCACTGCGGCGGGACGGCCAGCTCCAAATCATCAGCATCCTCTACCAGCTCAGCCAGGCGCGCGCCATTGGCCACCACACGGTCAAGGTA
>CAJXXJ010000255.1 GCA_913062745.1 uncultured Phaeodactylibacter sp. | reverse complement strand
AGCTCCCATTCGCCTTCGGAGCCCGGGCGCTCCACTTCCTGCATAGCCTCAAAAGCCTGCCAGATCGCTCCGGCGCTGAGCGGCTGTGGCTGCTTACGCAGTTGGGGGCCGGGCTGCTCTCTCTGCAACAGGTAGGAAGGCATGCGAAAGTCCGTAAGGCTATACTGCCCCTGTGCGGCCTCGTAGTGCGCCAGGGTACGTGCCATGCTTGCGTAGACCCCGCTGATCTCCCAAAGAGAAGCCTCCGCTCCGCCCAGCACCAGCGGCAGGCCGTAATGGCTCGCCGGCCGGGTAATGCTGCTCAGGCCAAGCTGCCGCAGCCGGTAGTGGAACCGCTCCAGCCCGTAGGACTGCAACAGCCGCACCATCGGCACATTGAGCGAACGCACCAGCGCCCGCCTTGCCGGCACTACCCCATCGTAATCTTCATGAAAGTTTTCGGGCCGGTAGCCACTTAGCTGCATCGGGATGTCCTGCAGCAGGCTTTTAGGCAGGATAATCCCTTCCTGCAGCGCCAGGGCATACAGCCAGGGCTTCAGTATACTGCCCGTACTGCGGGGCGCAGGGATGACGTCTACCTGTGCACCATGGCTTTCGCCCGCCAGGATTTCATTCCCTACGTAGGCCAGGGCTTCTCCACGCTCCACATCAAGCAGGAGCACTGCCAGGTTATGGATTTCATTCCCCCGCAGCCGCTGATGATGGTAGGCGACTACATCGAGCGCCTGCTGTTGCAGCTCGTACTGCAGGCTGCTGCGGATTCTGCCGGACAGCCCGTCAGCCGCCATGCGGTCCATCAGATGCGGAGCCAGATTTGGGAGAGGCCGGGGAGCCTGCGGCAGTGCTTCCTCCAGAGCCAGCTCCAGGGTGACACGGTCCAGTATTCCCCGTTCAGCCATACGGCGCAGCAGGCGGTTCCGCTTTCGCAAAAGCGCTTCCCGGTTACGGCCGGGGTGGATCAGCGCCGGGCTGTTCGGCAATACAGCCAGCGTAGCTGCCTCTGCCCAGGATAGCAGGCCGGGGCGTTTGCCAAAGTAGCGCCAGGCGGCAGCCTCCAGCCCTACTACATTACCGCCGAATGGGGCCTGTGATGTATAGAGCCTGAGTATCTCCCGTTTGGAATAGCCCAGCTCCAGCCGGGTGGCTAAAACTGCTTCCTGCAGCTTGCGCGGCAAGGTTCGCGGTGGATTACCAAGCGCCATGCGGATGAGCTGCATACTGAGGGTGGAGCCGCCGCTCACGATCTCGCCGGCACGCCAGTTTTGGCGGATAGCGCGGGCGATGCCGGCCGGGTCGATGCCAGGGTGGCGGTAAAAGCGGTGGTCTTCAAAGGTAAGCAGCGCTTGCTCGAATTTTTCCGGCACGCTGTCAATGACCGGGAAACGCCATTGCCCGTCGGCCGCAATGCGGGCACCAAGCAGCCGCCCCTCCCGGCTTTCCGCGACCATACTGTAGGGCGTATCAAAGAGCGGGCGGGGCAGGCAGAAAGCATACCATAGCAGCAAGATAGCCGCCAGCCCCAGCGTAAAACGGCGGTACCGGTAAAAAAGGAAGTAAAAAATGCGCCGGATCACTGCCGTATCTGCACGCCGGCCTGCTCTACGGCCCAGCCGTCGCCTTCTGCCAGCAGCATGAAGGTTGCTGAAAGAAAGTGCCGGCGGCCGGTCAGGCTACCTTTGATATTGAGCCCCATGCGCTCCGGGCGGAAACTGCCCCCCAGCTTGAGCACAGGCGCATCAGCGGCAGCAAGCGCAGCAGCGGCTTCTTTCTCATTACGCACCAGCTCTACCGCAACCGGCAGCCCGGCTACATCCTCCTCCTGCAACTCCCGCGCAAGGCGCTCAAAACTGTTGTCGTCCTCCCATCCGGCGGCGGGCAGCAGCAGGTAAATTTTTTCAGCCCCGTCTTCCTGCAACGCCCCGATCAGCCCTTCATCCTGAAAGGCAGCCTGCAGCGCAGCAGTAAGGTCGGATTTGTCCTGAGCAAAAAGAGCCGTGCTCAGCAGCGCAGTAAGGAGCAAAAGCGTGTATTTCTTCATTTTCATAGTCTGTTTTCCGGCAAAGTAGCTTTGCCTTGCTTGAATAAATTCGCACCAATTTAACCATTTTTCCCGGAAGGGAGCCACCTCCCCTGCCGTACTTGCACCTCGGAGCCTTCTGCTAAGAATACAGAACTCGGCCCCTGCTCTATGACCTCCCCGAATGCATCGCCGTACAGGGCTCGCCCGTCCATACTGATTTCGTAGCTGTCCACAGGGAAGGTACGCCAGGATGGGTGCTCCACCCGGTATTCCGAAGTACGCCCTGCACCCCGCTTTGTATACCCCCAGTAGTGCTCCGCGATAAACTGCTCCTCGCTGCCTTCCTGCAGCGGCACTGCCTCGGGCCGGGCTTCCACCGACAGCTCGTGCCAGCGCCCACCCTGCTTCAGTCCGTAGGAAATCTGCCAGCTATCTGCTTTTTTATCCCAGCGATGCCGCATTTGCCGGGTACTGTAATGCTCCCCGTACAGGGTATTGGCCACTATTGTGATGGCCGGCCGGGGCACCACTTCACTGATGAAAACAGCTCCCCGCTTCCACTCATCTCCATCCTGATAGCGAACGTAAAAACGCAGGTTGATCTCCTCAAAATTGCGGTGGAAAGGAATCGGCACTCCACGCAGCCTCGTGTCCCGGAACAGAAAGCCGACGAGGCTGACATAGCACTGCCCTTCGTAAAAATCCAGCTCGGTACCAGAAGGCACATAGTCCTGCAGCAACTCAGGCGGCAGCGGGTAGTTGGCCATAATCAGATTTTCCCAGTAAGCAGTCAGAAATACATTTTGCATAAACAGCAGTCATTTAGACAATCAACACAGCAGCTTATCACCGGTTGTCAGCGCTCTGAAAGAAGGCAGCCATATCGTCGAGTACCCGCTGCCCGGCCCGGGTAGTCGGCTCGGCACCCAAAGCCAGTAGCACGAAATTATCCGCCAGGATTTCGTCCGGGTGCAGGATGTAGTCGGTGTTGCCGCCGGTTTGAGCCGCGAAATCTACAAATTGCTCCAGAGGCACCGGCGCCGGCTGTACCTCCCAGCCTTTGGCAGTGCTGTCGGCAGGGTGCCAGCTCAACCCAATATGCCTGAAGTAAGGCAGTTCGCCCGACTGCTCCAAGTTACGGGCCGTAAGCATCTCGAAGACCACTTCAGCCCCCGGCTGCCCCCGGCGCTGCAGGCGGATTTTCTGCTGCCAGTTGATGCCGTCCGGATTGAGCAGGCGATACTGTTCCAGGCTGTCCGGCACTAAAACCGGCTTTTCTGCCGCCTCAAAGCCGATGATACGGTACAAGGCTTCCCGCGCCTCCGGACGGTAACGGGAGTAGATGTGAAATAATTCGTGCAGCAGTATCCGCGTCAGCGCTTCCTCTGACAGTTCCTGCAGGGCGGGTGCCGGGATGATGATTTTGCCCTCCCGGGTATAAAACACCTGCGGCCCGTACAAGTGCCCCTGCACCTTTATGATCTCTACCCTTTCGGGAAAAAGCCCCTCCCCTACTTTGGTCAGCAAGCGGTATGCCTCCTGCAAGGCAGCTCTCAGCTTGAGCATATCTGACTTCTGATAGGGCCGTACGAAATCACTCAGCAAAAACCGATAATCTTCCAGCAGGGCAGAGCGCTCCTCCGGCCGCACTGGGCGCTTCATCTGCAATTGTAAATCCGCCAGCGGCACCTGCTCAAAGAAGCCTTCGGCGGTATCCCGCATGATTGCCTGCCGCGCCAGAGAGCCGTACAGCAATACGGCCTGCTCACCACCGGGCATCTCCAACACACCAGTAGACAGGTAGTCGCCCTCATCACCGGTACAGGCCCACAGGCTGGCCAGCATTAGGCTAATCCACAGTTTGTAACAGGTCTTTTCCATAGCGGATATCCATTGTAGCGTTGGGGCTTTCGCCCAAATCTTCATAGCGCCCGCCGAGGTAGCGGTGCAAAAAGCGCTCAGCTTGCGCCCAAAAAGCGGTCCAGCTGCCGGGCTGTTCGTAATCGTGCACCTCCCCGGGAAAGTAGAGATAAACCACCGGCTTTCCTTGCTGGTAAAGTGTTTCCGCTAAGGATTCCATCTGCCTGCGGGGGATGCGCCCGTCCCGGCCACCGATGCTCAGCAGCAGCGGCTTGCGGATTGCTCCGGCGCGGCGGGCAGGGGAATACCGGCGCAGTTGCTCTGCACCCTCTGCGGTTTGTGCATCGCCCACCTGCTCCGTCCAGAAGCGGTTAGCAGCAAATGGCGTACGGGAAAAGTCCAGCAAATCCATAGGCCCGTACAGCGCCATGCCACAAGCGAAGCGCTCCGGTGACAGCGCCAGCGCCATAGCCGAGGCGTAGCCCCCATAGGACCAGCCCCAGATGCCGATGCGGCCGGGGTCGGCAATGCCCTGTTCTGTGGCCCAGCCCACTGCTGCCATCTTGTCCTCGTGCATCGCTTGCCCCCACTGCTGTGCCCCATAATCGGATGCCCATTGCCCGAGCCCGGTCGTCCCCCTGAATTCGGGCACCACCACCGCATAGCCGCGGTTCGCCAACAGCTGAAAATGACGGGTGTGCGCCCAGTCTTCCCAGTGCAGCACGCCCAGCCATGGCCCGCCATGCACGAAAAGCAGCGTAGGCAGCGGGCGCTCCGGCCTGCCGTCTCCGTCGGTATCAGCGCCCGGCGGCAGGTATACCTGTACCGGCCATTCGCACCCGTCCGGGCTAAGGTAAGATTCCGCATGCCGTTCTGCCCAGCGGTAATTGTGCAGCGCCGGCAGCGTGGTGAGCATGCGGATCATTTGCCGCTCCAGCCGGTCAAAGAGGTAATAGACCGGCGGAGTGCCCGCTTGTTTACTCAGCAACCAGTACCGGCCGTCTGCAGAAGATTCGTAAAAGTGTGCTTGGCCCTGCAGCAGGCGGTTAGCCCATTCAAAGTCTGCTTGTGCGCTGGTATCAGGAAAATGCCGGCGGGGCGCACCGTAGTGGCTCTGCACCATCAACGGCTGCCCGTTGGGGCCGGCCAGATACTCATCAGGCAGCAAGTCGGCTTTGCCATCCGCCAGCAGCAGGCGGGTAGCGCCGCTGCGCCGGTCCAGAGCAGTAAGCACCGTCTTGTCGCTTCCTTCGCTGTCCAGCAAATACACCGTTTCCCCATCGGCACTCACCGAAAGGATGTTCTGAAAGCCTCCCAGAAACTGCCGCTCATCAAATGGATAGCGGCAGGCTTCTACCCAGCTTGTTCCGTCGTACCGGAAAAGGCTGATGCCCCCCTGCTCGTTGAATTGCCGGGCGGCAGCCAGCCGCAGCTGCCCGTCAAAAAATAATTCCTGATACGGCAAGGGTGGGCTGATGGGCTCCCAGCTGCCGGTATGAAAGTTGACCCTAAACACCCCGGAACGGGTATCCCCTGCTATCTCCACAGCAGCCTCCTGCGGCCGCTGCGGGCTAGTGGCCAGTATACGGATTTGCCGCAAAGGGAATAATCCTGTCGGCTGCACCGCTCCTGACCGGGGCCGAAACAGAAGCTGAGGCCGCCGCCCATCGGTTTCGACAGTGAGTATTCCTCCTGCTACCGGCACCCAATCCAGCAGCGCTCCGGATAAAGGGATCCGCTCCTCGCGCATCGGCCGTTGCAGGCTGCGGTAAAACAGCACGGGCTCCCCCACCGAACGGCGACGGTAGTACAAGCGCTGCCCATCTGTAGCCAGATTCACTTCCGCAATATCCTGCTCCTGAAAGAGCTGCTGCCGGGATATCAGGGGTTGCGCGAGGGCAGGGAGGCTGAGCCAGAGGCACAGGATTAGAGTGGCGTACTTCATGGTGGGAAGGTACGGAATCAGTTGAATTGCAGAACGTAACGAGTAGGAAAAATAAGGCCCGTTTGTTATTTGAAGCCTTCATCATCCATTCAGAAACCTGACTTTTAGAAAAAAAAGTTTTCTGCCCTACTGAAACCTTATTGCGTATCTACAACAATTAAGCTATTTTAATCTCAGAAAATCAAGCGCTTGTTTTTCGCGTTCTTTATACCGACGACGAAGTAGTTTGG
>CAJXXJ010000254.1 GCA_913062745.1 uncultured Phaeodactylibacter sp. | reverse complement strand
GTTTTCCTTTGTTCGGCATGGCAACGCTAAAGTTGTTACTTTTGTAGAAATCCAAAAGTAGCGATAATGCCGCAGCCCAAAAAAAATATATGAGTGATGCTTCCTACACCATAAAGCTACCTCAGTTTGAGGGGCCATTTGACCTGCTGCTGTTCTTTATTGAGCGGGACGAGCTGGACATCAACGATATTCCGATTGCTAAAATCACGGACGACTTCCTGGCTTATATCCGGCAGATGGAGGAGATGAACATCGACCTGGCCAGCGAGTTTATCCTCGTCGCGGCCACGCTTTGCCGTATCAAGGCCAAAATGCTCATTCCGCGCAAGCCGCTCGATGAAGAGGGCAATGAGATTGACCCGCGGGAAGAGCTGGTGCAGCGGCTGCTGGAATACAAGCGCTACAAAAGCGTGCTGGAAGAAATGCGGCAGATGGAAGAAAAGCGAGCTCAGCAACGCTACCGCGGCAACGTCAGCAAAGAGCTGCAGCAAATTGCCAACAAGGCGCTGGTAGATGCCGAGCTGGAGTCTGTTACGCTTTTTAAACTGCTGCGGGCCTTTGAGCGGGTCGTGGAGCGATTTGAGTACGCCAACCCGAAGTCGGTGCATCAGATCGTGCAGTTCAGCTATACGATAGAAGAGCAGCAGGAGCATATCCTGTCGCAAATAGGCAGCGGCCAACGGGCCACCTTCGAGGATGTATTCAGCGCCTGCCGCAACCGCATACACGCCATCGTCACCTTCCTGGCGCTGCTGGAATTGCTCAACCTGCAGCGCATCCGCATCACCGTAGGCCTGGGCTACAACAACTTTTGGGTAGAAGAGTATGCCTACACCGAAGAAGAAGAGTAGGCGCTTGACCCGCTTCCGCAAATTCCTTATATTCATCATCAAATAACGAATATGGAAGTCGCCACTACTATACCCACCAAATTAGAAGAGCGCCTCGAACACGGAACGGAGCTACGCATCGCAGCCAGCTGGGAGACCTTTCTGTCTGCCTTGCCCGAATGCGAATACCGGGTGGAATACTACGGCGGTGAAATCATCTCGATTATGGGGCAAGCTTCGGAAATTCACGAACTAATTGTAGCCACGATGATAAAATTATTGGGCAACATGCTTGATGACGAAGGCTATAATGTCTACGGCAGTAACCTGCCGCTCTACGCTGAAAACAGCCAAAAGAATTACTACAATGCCGACTGTACCGTAGTGAAAGGAGGGTCAGAAAAAGTGGAAGTCCTGCCCGGTACGCAGGCGGTTACTAATCCGGTGCTGCTCGTCGAGGTGCTTTCTCCAAGTACACAGAAAGAGGATTCACTGACTAAACTGAACCATTATCGCAGTATATCCTCGGTGCAGCAAGTGCTGCTCATTGACAGCAGCTCCATGCGGGTGGTAAGCTACACCCGTCAGCCCGAGCAGGACGGCTGGCTGCTGCGCGATTTCACCCAGGCGTCAGACGAGTGCCCGGTGCTGGAAGAAGGGCACTTCTCGCTGGAAGCGCTTTACCGTAAGATATCCTTTTGACGCCCACTCTTTTCCCTTATCCACTTTGCTTAGTAAAGTCCATCCTCCGCTCCGCCACCAGTTGCCAACGCTTCTGCCGGTGGATGTAAAAGCGTTTGGCGAAAGCCGTAATCAGCCCGGTCAGCCGGCCGCCGTAGATGATGATGCGGTCTTCGTACCTCGTCCGGCCCTCCCCTAAATCCTGCAGCGCAACTTCGTGCTTCCAGACTTTTGCCCGCCGGTCCCACTCGTGGGTGGAAATGGAAAAACTATCCTGCTCTATGCGCTCGACCGACAAGTGATGCGTGCCGCCAAAGGGTATAAATCCCCATATCCGCATTTTGGTACGGTAGGTCTCCCCTGCTTCCCACTTTGGCGGAAAGCCGCCTGCTTCCGGTTTAAAGCGGATCATACCCTTTGCTACGAATTGCAGCAGGGCAGGCGTTTGTACATTGGCCCAAACCTGCCCCGCCGGCATCGGTATTTCAGACTGCACCCGCAGGCAGCGCGCCTTCACGGTTTTTCCCTGATACTCAATCTCAATACGTTCAATGCTGACTCCTGGCCGCTGTGCCTTCGCCTGTAGTGTGGTACCCGCCAAAAACGCCAGGCCCAGAAATAATGGCTTCATAACGATTGAATTTTAGTGGGTTAAAAACCTATCGTTACAAAGCTCTATACATCAGCCGGCAAAGTCATTGATCCGGATCAAGAACGGAGCCGGGGGTATCCGGATTGAGCGGATCGTGGATAGAAGGGCGGATATTCGTATGGCCCATACGGCGGCGCTTGATACGGCTCAGCGTTTCCGGCTGCACATTGAGGTAAGAAGCGATCATGTACTGCGGTACGCGCTGCATCAGGCCGGGGTACTCCCGCAGCAGGGCGTCAAAGCGGGTATCCGGGTCGTCGTGCAGCAGGCGGTTAGCCCGCTGTACGGCCAGCAGATAAGAACGTTCCGCCAGCAAACGCCCCATGCGCTCCCAGCTTTTGGAAGCGGCGAACAGGGCCTCCAGCTTTTCCCGGGTGATGGTATAAATAACGGAATCCTCCACAGCCTGAATCGGCCGGATGGAGGGAGTGCGGCTCAGGTAGCCAAAATAATCGGTGACGAATTGCTGTTCGGAGAAGAACATCATGATTTTTTCCGCTCCTTCGTGCAGGTAAAACAGGCGGAACAGGCCGGACTCGATGAAGGAAATCTTATTACAGTACTGCTGCTCCCGGAGGTAGTAGTCGCCCCTGCGTAACTGCTCGCGGGCAAAGGCGCCCGCGCCCGCTTTCCAGTCTTCTTCCGAAAGCGGCACGATGGCTTGCAAATAAGTCTTCAGCGCTAAAGGTTCCACAACTGCATTATCGGTCTTTAAGCGGGCGGAAGGGCAACGCCCAGTGGTAACGAACGGATAAATACCGAATAAGTATCACGACTAAAATAGAGCATACGATGTTGATTTCGGCTCCTTTTTGCAGCAGCTCCATACCCAGAAACACCATGCCGCCCGCCAGGCAGGCACTCGCGTAGACTTCCTTACGGAAAATCAGCGGCACCTCGTTGGACAGCACATCCCGGATTACGCCGCCGAAGACTGCGGAAACGACGCCCATCAGCAGGGCGACGGCCGGGGAAAGCCCGGTAGCCAGGGTCTTTTGCAGCCCCAGGATGGTGAACAGCCCGATGCCGATGGTATCAAAGAAGAAAACACTCCTTCGCAGGCGCCGGATAATGTGGATAAAGAAATAGCAGAGCGGCAGTGCCAAAAACACGACCAGCAGGTAGTTGAGGTCCTTCATCCAGCCTACCGGCGTTTCGCCGATCAGCACATCCCGGAGGGTCCCCCCGCCTATGGCGGTGACCAGGCCGACGATTGCTGCGCCGACCAGGTCAAACTTCTTCTCCGTAGCGGTGATTACCCCGCTTATGGCAAAGACGAGCGTACCGAATAAATCTATGCCGTAAATGAGATCCATGCAGGAGCAACAACTCGTGCCACCCCACGGTTCTCTTTGCCGCTACAGCCCTGCGTTGATGAGGAAAGTTGCTGCAAAAGCTACGATTGCGTACAGCTCCGGGAATACCGCAAGGACCATCGTTTTACCAAATACATCGTAGCCTCCGCCCACGCCGGCAATACCGTTGGCACAGATGCGCCCCTGCTGCATAGCTGAAATCAGCGCCACCAAACCAAGCGCGAAGCCGGCCGCAAAGATGGCAATACCCTGCCGCATCGTAATCGCGTCGGTTAGTACTCCGGAAGCATTAATGATGAAGAACCCGGCAAAACCGTACAGCCCCTGCGTACTTGGCAGAGCGCTCAGCAGCATGTAACTGCCGAATGCATCTTCATTTTTCTTCAGGGCGCCTACCGTTGCGTTACCTCCCATGGACACCCCGATGGCACTACCTACGCCGGAAAGCCCAATCATCAGACCAATGCCTAAATAGGCTAATACAATCGCACTCATATTTCTTCTTTGTTTTGTCGTTGAATCGTTATTGTTCTTGTCGCCGGAGCGGGTCATAAGGCTTACCGCCGCCCTCAAATCCGGCATTTTTGTAAAATTCCACAAAGGTTAGGCGCATGGGGTGGACAAAGGCCCCCAGGGAGGCAATTAGCAGGTTAGCCGTATGGCCTACCAGCAGGAAGACCACGAACAGAATTGGCCCCACGATGTCCATAGAACCCCGGATTTGCAGCGCAATATCATTGACGACCAGCCCGAGTATGGCACTGGCAATGCCTAGTGCGAACAGCCGGATATAGCTCAGCAGGTCTCCAAATATGCCGGTGATGCCGTACAGCGCCCACGCGCCACTGCCCAGGCGGCCGAGGAAGCCGGCATTGGGGTCGCTGAAGAATACAATAATTGCGACTGCCCCCCAGGCGATGTACTGCGAGTAAGGCACCAGCACTTCCGCCAGCCCGATATCCACCAGGCTGAGGATGAGCAGTATCCAGCCAACCGGAGCGATGCTGTGCGTCCAGCCGTACTGCTGTCCTTTGTTGACGGCCTTTACGCCCAGGCCAAACAATATCTGCACCACTCCCAGCACCAGCGCCAGCTGAAAGGCCTGATCACTGTTGAGCATGATGCGCCGGATGTCGCCCAGCCAGGCATACTGATCTTTCAGCAGGTCCAGCCCAAATACCGTACCCGTCAGTATACCAAAGAGCACGGTAGCTAGGCCCAAAAACTGCACCAGCGTGAGCGTTGGTTTCATCTCCGGCCCCGCCCGAAATTTGTAAATCGTTGCAGCCAGCAGCAATACGATGCCATAACCGGCATCTCCCAGGCAAAAGCCGAAGAAAAGCAGAAAGAAAGGTGCAAAGAAGGGCGTCAGGTCCATCTCTCCGTAAGCGGGCAGTGCAAATAGCTTGGCGATGGGCTCAAACAGGCGGCCGAAGCGCGAATTGCGCAGCAGGACCGGCGGCTTGTCAGCGGGTTGGGGCAAAGTTTTCAGGTAAGGAACTTCCTCCTCATCGCAAAGCGCTTCCAGCTCCTTTGTTTTATCTTTAGGCACGTAGCCTTCGAGCAGCATCAGCTGATCATCCGCTTCCCGGCGGGTGTGCTCTACTACCTTCATTACCTGAGTGGTGTCCTGTAAATCATGCAGCGCCACTTCCACAGCGGGCAAGCCAATTTCAGCCAGCCGGTCCAGCCGGGCTTCAATTTCGGCGATTTCATTCTCCAGGCGCTCCTTTCGCTGCCTCAGCTCTACCGTCCCGTCATTAGGGTCCGGGATCATTTCCACGCCGGCTATCTCGACCGGTTCTTCTCCTTTGGTGATGGCCACAAAGTAAGAATCGGCTCCCAGGTCACGGATGTGCGCAATCGGGTATTCCTTTTCCCATTCCGGCCGGTACTGTTTGGAGGAACAGACCAGAAACTGAACTTCCAGCCCGGCGGCCTCCAGCGCTTTTACCGTTTCAATAGAGAAATCACCCCATGGTTTGAGGATATCGAATTCTTTGCGCACGGTTGCCCGTTCCTGCAGTAAGGGTTCCAGGCGGTCCTGCAGCGCATCGTATTCAGCTACGACCTCCCGCCCCTCTTCCGGGGTCGCGGTAGTCTTCCCGTGCACCTCCACCTCCCGTTTGCGCAGGGCACTCTCCACCTGAGCATACTTTTCCCTCAGCGCCATGCGGTTCATCAGGTCCTCCGATGGCTCCCCCTCCTGTTGGCGTACGTGCAGTACGCCCAGGCGGCGCAGCCCCTCCAGAAAGTCGATGTAGTCGGAGTGGTGAACCAAAAACAGGTATTTTCGCATCGGTACGATCATAGTGCTTCGCTGTTGCTGCGCTTTTTCACAATCTTTTGTGCGGCTTTCGCCAAATTCTCTTCGTCCTCCAGATAGCGCTCGATCTTTCGGATAGCGTCTTCATAGCCGGGTATCTGTACCTTTTCGTACAAGTTGACCTTTTGGGTCGTTTTCTTACGGGCAAACTCCAGGCGCTCCATTTTTTGGAGCAGCACCTTGCGCCGCAGCGCCAGCTCTATCCACTGCTTGAGCAGTTCCATACCCGCCGGAAACCAGGCCGGGCGGTTGAACAGGCTGAAAGG
>CAJXXJ010000253.1 GCA_913062745.1 uncultured Phaeodactylibacter sp. | reverse complement strand
GATCCAATCACAGGCAGCCCAGCTAGGGGAAGGGAGGTTGAAGGCATCATTTGCTTACATGTAGGCGATCTCTTCCTAACAGGGAGTCCTTTGTTCAAGAAGAAATCGATGGACTCGAACAGAAAAGAATACTCAATAGGGTCCGATGACACCAACAACATCCTATTCACAGGCCAACGAGTTCGCTGGCAACTTTCACCACCGGGTGAGACGCAAGTTCTAGTCGTTGATCAGGAATGGGCAGTTCTTGCTGTTGAAGAAGCTCCCGTTCCAAAAGGTAACGACACAGACAAATGTCCGGCACGCACCGGGCTGCGGGCCGTCTTATTGTTCCAATCTTCTGGACTATTGTTTCTTTTCTCTAAATAAAAAACCTGGAGGGTGCCGGCCGGCTTATTCCCCCCGGTAATCAGAGGGGCTCAGGCCGGTTTCCTGTTTGAAAACTTTTGAGAAGTAGTTAGGGTCATTAAAACCGCACTGATAAGCGATTTCCGAAACCGTCTTTTCGGTGGTGCGGAGCTGGACTTTTGCATGCTCAATGCGGACCAGGCGGATGAACCGGCCGGTAGAATGGCCAGTCAGCTGAGAAAGCTTACGGTGCAACTGGGTACGGCTCAGGCCCAATGCTGTATGCAGCTGGCTTGCGCCAAATTCCTGGTTATCCAGCCGTTTTTCCACTTCGCCCCGGGCCCGCTGCAGAAAAGCCTCTCCGGGATCTTCCTGCAGCCCTGCCGCCACCGGGCCGAGCACAAACCGCTGGTAGCGTACTTTAAGCTGCCTTCGGGTTTTCAAAATATTCTGTACCCGGATAGCCAGCTCTTCCGGCAAAAAGGGTTTAGACAAATAAGCCTCCGCACCCAGCCCAAGGCCCTGCAGCCGGGAGTCTGTATCGGCTTTTGCGGTAAGCATAATGACCGGGATGTGGCTGGTGGCTAATGCAGCCTTCAGCCGCCGGCACATTTCATAGCCATCCATTTTCGGCATCATCACATCGCTGATGATCAGGTCCGGCACTTCGGCTTTCGCCAAATGCAAGCCTTCTGCACCATTGACAGCTTCCAGTATGCGGTAGCTTTCTCCGAGGCAGAGGCGCAGATAGTCCCGCATATATATATTGTCTTCCACCAGCAGAAGCAGCGGAAGAGCCTCCTGATTTGCAGCAGTTGCCGGCAGCGGGGCCAGCGGGGCAGGGCGGCCGGGGTGCACCACCCCTGCTCCGGCGCTAAGCGGAGCTTTGTTGGTGATGGGCAAGGTAACCGTAAATGCCGTGCCCCTACCTTTCTGGCTTTGTAGCTCCACATCGCCGCCCATGAGCTGCGCTAAATCACGGGTGACGGCCAGGCCGATGCCCGCGCCCTCCGCATTGCGCGTCATAGAACTGTCTGCCATATAAAAACGGTCAAATACGTACGCGGCCTCCGAGGCAGAAATCCCGATACCCGTATCCCGGACCGTGAATTGCAGGACGTTGCCAGATACCCTAACGGACAGCGTCACCGCCCCGCCCTCCGGAGTAAACTTGAGCGCATTGGACAGCAAATTGTCTACGATCTGCTGCAGATGGCCCGCGTCATAGTCCATCACCACTGATGCTTCCTCGCTATGATAGGATAATTGAATGCCTTTCTGGTCGGCAGCGGATTCGAAAGAAAATAACAGGTATTTCAGGAAAACTGCAATATCGGCCTGCTGATAGTTGAGCTCCAGCTTTCCGGCATCAATTTTAGCCAGGTCCAGCATTTGATTGACCAGCCGCAACAGCTGCCGGCCGCTGTGCGCTATCATTTGGCTGGCCCGCTGTACGGCTTCGCCGCCAGCCTGCTGCATCTGATCGGCATACCCCAGTATCAGAGTGAGCGGGGTACGAAACTCGTGGGTAATATTGGTATACAAGCGGGCTTTCAGTGTATTAAGCTCTTTCAGGCGGCGCGATTCGTAGCGTTGCCGCAGACTTCGGTAAAGGCCGTAGGCAAGCAAAGTAAGCAGCAGCAGGTAAACCAGCTGCGCCAGCCGGGTCCAGTACCAGGGCCGGCGCACAATAATCTGCAGCCGGGCGCCTTCCTGCTGCCAGCCGTTATCACCAAGGGCGGCTTGCACCTCAAAGGTGTAATTGCCCGGCGGCAACCCCCGGTAGTACGCTTCGTGACGCGGCCCCGCAGGGGTCCAATCCTGCTCTGCCGGCAACATACGGAAGCGGTAGGCGTTTTGCCGTTCCGGCTTAAAGTTCAGCGCTGCGAAGCTAAGGGCAATATCGTTTTGGTCATGCTCCAGCACGGCATTTTTCGCGTAAGCGGGTGCCTGAGCCAAAGGCGCTCCCGGCCCGGTGGCGACGCTCTGATTGAACAGCTTGAAGTCCGTAATCACGACTTTTACCGGCGTGGTATCTTTTTGGAGGCGCTGCGGGTGAAACATCAGGGCACCGCTTGCACTACCAAAGACCAGAGTGCCGTCATGCAGCTTCCTGCCGCTGGAAAACGGGTAATACCAATCTTCGCCGGGTAGCAGCCAGTTGCTTGCATCGTAGGAGCGGATCAGCTCACGCCGGTAAGGGTCAAATTGCACCAGCCCGGTAGCCGTAAAAATCCACAGCATGCCTTGTTCATCCTTCAGTATGCGCCGGCAAAGGCCGATTTCATCCCAGACGTGCGCGGGCAGCCGCACCAGCTGCTTAGTGGATAAGTCATAGCCGATCAAACCAGAGCTGTGAGTGGACAGCCAGGCCACCCCCGCTGTGTCCGGCATGATATCGTGTATGCCGTAGGGCGAAAGGTACTCCACCAAACTGTCCTGCCCGGGCCAATATCCACAAAAATCAAACTGATTGCCGCCGAACAGCAGGCTGCCATCCTCACACGGATACAGGGAAACTATGCTGCTCCACTCCAGCATGAGCCGGGTGCTTAAGCCATCGGGGTCGAAGCGGAACAGGCCTTCCAGGAAATTAACTATCCAGTACTGGCCATCGTGCCCTTTGATAATTTTCGTGGGAGCTCCCTCAGGGCGAAAGGCCACCGTATCGGTAAATGCGCCAAGGGAGAAATCGTAATTGACAAGCCCCATATCGCAGCCCACCAGCAATTGTCCGGGCACGGCCTCTTCCAGCGCATAAACAGGCTGCCTGTTGAACCATTCCGGAAAATCCCGGATGGAGACGATTTCGGAAAACTCCCGGCGATTGCGGTCCCAGGCCGCCATGCCATCCCGGAAAGTCCCAATCCAAACGCGCCCGGTATGGTCTTCCCCTACCGCACTAACCGCTGAATGGCTATCCACTGCTTCTGTTTTGGGAAAACGGATATACTGAAAGCTGCCGTACCCCGGCCCCAGCTTAAACAGGCCGGCTTGCCAGGCGCCCACCCAAATATTACCGAAACTATCGCTGTAAAGCGCTACGATGTTCCCGATTCGCATCGACCGGCGTTCGTTCTCTACTGTGCTGAAGCGCCCGGTTTCAGGATCGAGCTGTTGCACTTTTTCAAAGCCGGATCCAATACGCTTTAGCACCCAGATGCTCCCTTCTTTATCTTTGATCACGCGGGTTATACTGTTCCCGTTAGGGTCATCGGGCGCCCCCCTGAACTGCCGGACATCTCCGTTGGCGGTGTTGATACGAAGGACGCCTTTGTTGGTAGTGCCCACCCATAGCGTGTGTGGGGGATAAAAGGAGGTGCTCCAGCAAAAGCTGTCTTCGTTTGCTGCCATTTGGCTTGCCGGATGTTCCAGGGGGTAAAAACGGTCCGTTCTTGGGTCAAACCGGCAAAGGCCGCCTTCTGTGGGGATCCAGATATGGCCGTTCTGATCTTCTGACATTTGCCCGCTGACGGAATGGTTGATGATGGCGTAGGGGTTCTCAGGGTTTGGCCTGAACTGCTTTACCCGGGGCTTTTCCAGCCTCCCTTTTGGGAAAGTCAGAGCAAAAAGGCCACCGTCGAGGGTACCAATCAGCAGCCGCCCTCTTTGGTCCTGCACTATAGCATTGATGTAATACGCTTCCGGCAAATCGCCCTGCCCGGATGCAGCATCAGGAAAAACTGGCAGAAAGCGGTCCGATGCCGGATTGTACCGGTACAGTTTGGTTTTTTTGGCGCTTAGCGCCAGCCATATGACGCCTTGCTTATCCTGATACAGCTTGGGAAGGGCGCGCTGTATTTCTCCCTTGCCGTCTTCGTTGCCGGGGCGGTAGGTTTTCATCTTGTCCCCGTCGTAACGCACCACTCCGGAAAAAGTGCCCAGCCATAGGAAGCCGTTGTCGTCCTGCATGATATCCAGCACAGAAGGGTTGGGAAGGCCATCCTCTATGCCTGTGTGGGTAAATGCATAGGAAAGCGGCTGCCCCGTAACGCGGTGAGTCAGGACCAAAAGCACAACCAAAAGCAAGGCTTGCAGCAACAGACTGTTCTGGGTTCCCGGTCCCTTTGACATAATTGTAATGCTGTAGGGACAAAATTGCTGCTTTGATTTTTATTCATCAACTTTTTGCAGATATTTATACTGAAAAACCAACAACCCGATGAATAACACACTTACAGCCCTGCTTCTATTCGTATGCCTTCATACCGCCCTGTACGCTCAGGAAAGCATCGTACAGGGCTACGTATACAATACCTCTTCCACTCCACTTACGGGCGTCAGCATTGCTTACCTCAACAGCAGCACCGGCACAACTACCGATGAGTCTGGTTTCTTTCAATTACAGAGGATTGCACAGGCGGACTCCCTGGTTTTTTCCTATACCGGTTATCAAACCCGACTGGTATCTGCCCGCCAGCCTGCTCCCCTCCGGGTGGTGCTGCAGCCTGCCACTTACCAGCTGGGCGAAGTGCTCGTTACCGGCTTCGGGAAACAGGAGCGGCGCACCCTGACCGGCGCAGTCAGCAAAACGGAGGCGCGTTCTTTTGAGCGCATTCCTGCCAACAGCTGGCAACAGGCGCTGCAGGGGCGCCTGCCCGGAGTCATCATCACGCCGGCATCGGGCGGGCCGGGTGCGGCGAGCGCCATCCGTATCCGGGGCACCGGCTCTCTCTATGCTAATAACCAGCCGCTCATTATCATCGACGGCATTGTGCTGCCTGCCCGGAATGGCTCCTGGTCCCTTGGTTTTCAAACCAACCCGCTGCTGGCCCTCAATCCGGAAGACATTGCCTCTGTGGAAGTGCTGCGCGATGCAGCCTCTACCGCTATCTACGGAGCCCAGGCTGCCAATGGCGTACTCCTCATCACCACCAAGCAGGGGCGTGCGCAGGACAAGCCGCGCCTGCGGATGAACTACTACGCCGGCTACTCGGCCATATCCGAGCAGTACGACCTGATGAGCGGCCCGGAATACGCTGCCCTGTGGAACGAGTCGGCTCAGAACGCTGGCCTGACGGACCAGGTATATGCCAGCCCCGAAGAAGAGCCCCATACTGACTGGCAGTCGCTGCTGCTGCAGCGGGGCTTTTTGCAGCAGGGCCATATCAGCCTGCATGGCGGCGACCAAAACACGCAGTACTATGTATCGGGGACCCTGCGCGCAGAAGATGGCTACCTGAAGACGACCAGTCAGCGGCGGTATCATCTGCGGGCCAATTTTCAGCACCGCTTCGATGAGCAGTGGTCGGCCGGTCTGATGCTCTCCCCCTCGCAGATCAGAGACCAACGGGCCGGGCACCACTACCTGGGCTCTCCGCACGGCTGGAGTGCCTGGTACTTCCCTAATGTTGAGGCTTTCAACGAAGGGGGCCGCCCGATTCGCGAGCCGCTATCCACGAGTATCGGAATAGGCGGCTTCACCGGCAAACCGCTGCTGACGCTGACCGACCAGGAATCCATCATCAATACCCAGCAAATGCTTGGCACGGGCTGGCTGGAATACGCACCCGGCCGTAGCCTGCGCTTCAGAGTAGCCCTTTCGGGCGAAAGCACCCGGGAATCGGAGGATGGGTACAACAGCCCCGCTACCTTTTTCGGAAGAAACGGCGGGTCCGCCTCGCGCCTGCATCAGCATCAGAGCAGCCTGCAGGGCTCCGGGCAGGCAGACTGGCGGCCGCAGCTGGGGTCAGGCCATCAGTTGCATGTGACGGCAGGAGCACAGTATATCGTACAGGACTTTGA
>CAJXXJ010000252.1 GCA_913062745.1 uncultured Phaeodactylibacter sp. | reverse complement strand
GAGCTTTAATTCCTGCCTGTTTCATGCACTGTTGTATGCAGCGCACGATGCCAATATCGCTGGGCGAGGTGATAGACCCCTGCCCGCGCTGCCCTCCGGAATTGATTGCGCCGCCCAGTATTTCCCCGTAGATATGCGCACCGCGCGCTTTCGCTGTTTCCAGCTCCTCCAGTACATAAGCCCCGGCTCCGGCCCCAATCACAAAACCGGCTGCGGTAGCGCTCATCGGCCGGGACGCTTCCTTCGGGCGGTCATTGTGCTTCCGGTTTAGGACCCGCATTACATCAAAGCAGCCGGTGATATATTTGAGGTCGCTGTCGCAGCCGCCCGCCAGCACGCGGTCGGCCTGCCCGAAGCGGATGCGGTCATAACCCATCAGCAGCGATTCAGTGCCCGTGCTGCAGGCGGAGGAATTGGAAGTGATTTGGTTGCCCAGGCCTAATATGCCGCCCAGGTAGGCGCTCGGGCCGCTACTCATCGATTGCTGTACGGTACGGCCGCTTACCCGGCGGATCTTTCCGGCATCCATCATCTTGATACCGATCTCTGTACTCTCAATACCGGTAATGCCCTGCCCAAAAATGCAGCCGGTATCCCAGTGGGGCTCGAGCGCATCCTGCGGCAAAATGTCCAGCCCGGAATCCTCCCAGGCCTCTACGCCCGCCATACAAGCGTACAGTATGCCGGAGCTCATTAGTTTCTTAAGTTGAAAGCGCTTCTTGAAAGCCGAAACCGTCTCCTCCGGCAGTTTGGGAAACGCTCCCACCTGACTGCCAAAGCCAAGTTCTTCAGATTCCTTAATAAACTCAACGCCATTCTTCCCCTCACGCAAAGCCTGCGCAAATGCTGAGGTGCCGAGAGCGTTGGGTGCTACAACGCCCAGGCCGGTAATTACTACTCTTCGGTTGGTATTCATTGGTCAGGTATTAAAATCATGCCCGAAAGCGTACCCCGGCAGACGATCCCTTTGCCAGCTACTTCCATTCGGGCTTTGCATTTCAGTTTGCGAAAGCGGAAGTACACTTCTTCTGCGTATACATCCACGCGCTCTCCGGGTAGTACGATGTTACGAAATTTTAGTTCTGAGGATACCAGGAGGAATCTAAGCTGCTCGAAGCCGGGTTGTTCCCACATCAAAAAGATGCCGTACGCCAGCAGGCCAATCTGCGCCATCGTTTCCGAAAGGATAGCCCCAGGGGTTACCGGATTGCCCGGAAAATGCCCTTCGTAAAAGGACTCCTCCTCCCGGAAGGTATAACTTCCGTGAATCCGGCCTTTTTCCAGCAAATGGATGTCGTCGATAAAGCGATACGGATGCTTAATCGGGAAGCGTTCCAGAATAATGTCCTTCATTTTGCAAAATAATCACAAAAAAAAGAAAACAAAAATGCTTAGAACTCAAAGTAGATAAACTGACTCTGCTGTGGCACGCCGAGATAGAGCAGGCAATGGAAGATAAAAATATAGAAAACCCAGCGTTGCCAGGCCTTTTGGCGCCCCAGCCATTGATCGATGCGCTGCCCTTTCATTTGCAAATGGAGGACGTCCATAAAAATAATGAGGCCTACGCTTAGGCAAAATTCGAGTAAATTGACCAGTACCACCGTCTGATGCAGCTGAATGGGCGCAAAAGAAAAGCTGTTTTTGATCAGTGTCCAGGCGTCTTGTACGTTGAATGCCCGGAAGAAGATGATAGAGAGGTTGGCTAAGCCGAATGCCACTGCAAACCCAACAGCCTGCCGCACGCCCGGTGGCACCTTGAAGCGCTCGTAAAAACGTTGTTTGGGTGTCTGCAGATAGGTCTCCCCGGCAATAAACAGCCCGTTTAGGCCGCCCCAGATCAGGAAAGTCCATTCTGCCCCGTGCCACATACCGTTGAGGATGAAGGTGAAAACGCCGGCTGCAATCAGCCAGTGCATGCTGCGGTTGTACTGTGCAAGCGGGAAGTAGACATAGTCGCGGAACCAGGAAGTCAGGGTGATGTGCCAGCCCCGCCAGAATTTATTAAAGGAGGTGACGACGTAGATGCGGTTGTCGAAGTTCTTGGATAACTTGACCCCCAGCACCCGCGCACTGCCGATCGCGATGTCGGTATAGCCTGAGAAGTCGCAGTAAATCTGAAAAAGAAAGAAAATGGAGGCGGTCCAGACCACGATCCCTTCGTAGGCATCCGGGGTCATATAGACCTTATTGACAAACATGCCGAGGCGGTCGGCGATGACAATTTTTTTGAAAATACCCCACAGGATGAGCCGCAGCCCCTCCACCACCCGTGTATACTCAAAGCGGTAATCGAAGTGAAACTGTTTCAGCAAATTGCGGGAGCGCTCGATCGGGCCGGCCACCAGCTGTGGGAAAAAGGTGACGTAGAGGGCGTATTTGCCCAGGTGACGTTCCGGTTTGGTGAAGCCCCGGTACACATCTATGGTGTAAGCCATCGTCTGGAAGGTATAGAAGGAGATACCCACCGGGAGTAGGATGTCGAGGTAGAGGCTGTAGCTGAGCTCCGCGCCCATGCTTTGCAGCAGCGATTCGATCTGTCCGCCAAAGAAATTGAAGTATTTGAAGGTAAAGAGCAGCCCCAGGTTGGCGGCAATGCTTATCCAGAGGAAGGTTTTTTTGCGCTGTTTGCTTTGGGCGTCTGCAATCTGAATAGCCGCCAGGTAATCGATAATGGTGGAACCAATAATCAGGAAGATATACCAGGGGTTCCAGAACATGTAAAAGTAGTAGCTCGCCACCAGTAGCCAACCCCATCGATAGCGC
This sequence comes from uncultured Phaeodactylibacter sp., assembly GCA_913062745.1. Classification (GTDB taxonomy): domain Bacteria; phylum Bacteroidota; class Bacteroidia; order Chitinophagales; family Saprospiraceae; genus Phaeodactylibacter. Next base: position 3,344 of record CAJXXJ010000252.1, on the reverse strand, counting down.
ACCGGCGTCAGGAAGTATACCAAAGCGACAAGTGGCAAAAATACGAAGTAGTCGATGGAGTTAAAAAGCATGGGTTACTTCGCTTTGGCTTCCATATGCTGCTTGTATAGGTAATCAGCTAGCTCTTGTAAACTAGGTAACGCCCAGAAAGATTCGGCTTCTACTTGATATCCTAAGGGCTCAGATAACTGTTCTGACAGTTCAGCAGCATCAATTGATTCAAGAGGATAGTCGGCAAAGCTAGCTTTCGAGTTTATTGTACTCAAATCAAGTTGTGCGCGCCTTGCAATATTTTCTTTTAGCCAATTTAGTATCCATGCTGTAGATATTCCTTCTTCTGCAGGATTGCTTATCGTTTCTGAAACCTCTGTGTAGCGCCATTCTTTCATGATACGCAAATCTCCATTGAGCAATTGCGATTTTGCTCGCTGCCGCTGTACTTTACCGCTGGAGGTCTTAGGAAGGGTCAATGGGAAAATTAAAGCGATATGGTAGGGGGTAATTTCGAAAGATTCAGCAATGGAGTTTCTGATTGCTTCAATCACTTCATCAGGATGAGCTTCTCGCCACTGTGCCCGGCGTACTTCCTGGACGACTGCCAGCTTTTCAGTGCCTTTGACATCTATAGAAAAAGCAGCGGTGCTATTTAGCTGTAACGCAGGGTGGGATTGTGCCACCGTAACTTCGATATCAATGGGATAATAGTTTTGGCCACGGATAATGATCATATCCTTAATCCGCCCCGTGATATAAAGCTCTTGCCTGAGCAGAAAGCCTAAATCACCGGTACGTAAGTAAGGCGTATCAGCCTCTTCAGGCAGATAATTGAAAAAAGTTTCTTGAGTAGCTTCGTCATTTTGCCAATAGCCTGTTGCTATTGAGCCGGGAAAGGAAATCCAGAGCTCTCCTTCTTTACCTTCCGGCAATGCTTGTTTTCGTTCTGGGTCAACAATCTTCAGAGTACAACCTTCTACGGCTTTTCCAATACTTACGTGGTAATCTTCCGGGTTTTTAAAAGGGAGCAGCTCAGGAGTCAGGGTAAGTGGTTCCTGTTCATTGCTGTTCTTCAGGGTGATACTGGGCAGGTCATCATGAGTAACGTAGCTGATAGCAAGTGTGCCTTCCGCTAAGCCATAGCCTGGTTTAAACGCTTGCAACTGAAAGCCGGAGACTTGAAATTTTTGGGAGAAGTTTTGCAGGGTATGTAGTTGTATTCGTTCTGAACCGGATAATACGCTGCGCAAACAGCTTAGGTCCAGTTCCTTCGCCTGGTCTTCGTTAATTTTCTCACAGCAAAGGTCAAATGCGAAATTGGGGGCTACCGTGTAATCAGCTTGGTAACGGCTTACTGCTGATAACCAGCGAAGCGGCTTTTGTACAAAGTGTACCGGAGACATGAAATAACATCTTGCATTCTGAAGCAAGTATGACATCATGTAAATCAATCCCATATCGTGGAACATCGGAATCCAGTTGACCGCAGTCTTTGTGTTAGGAGGATAAATGTTCCGGCATGCATTAGCATTAATGAAGACGTTCTCGTGGGTGATCATGACACCTTTGGGGGAACCTGTAGAACCTGAGGTATACTGCAAGTATGCCACTTCCGCCGGCTCTATTTTACGTGGCTTCCAATCTGCTTCAGCTTCCAGAATACGTTCATAAGAGAAAAGCCTTTTCTGAACAAAATCGATTTCTATTTTCTCCATCCGCTGAATACTGGAGTGGTCTGCTAATATGGCGTAATCGGAGGTGTCATTCAAGATTGCGTCAATGCGCAGCATATTCCGGTTGTTCCGCGGCGGGTAAGCAGGAACTGCGATGACCCCTGCATAGAAACAACCGAACAGAGCAATCATATACTCCAGCCCCTGGGGAAACAGCAATAGTACGCGTTCTCCTTCCAGTCCCTGCTGTTGCAGATAGCCCGCAATAAGCCGGGCACGATGGTCAAAATCCCGGTACGTCAGCGGCTGCTCGTCCAGCTCACCGTCGGCCAGATAGGTGAGAATTTCAAAATCGGGCATCGTTTTTGCCCGCTGCATTACAATCTCTGCTAAAGTCTTAAGTTCGTTGACATCGTTCATGATATGCTCCGGTTCTTGCTTATGGTTTATAGCATTCGCAGGGATTTAGCTTTTTCGAACAGCTTAATATCCCGCCGGTTCCAGCGGCGCAGTTTTTTGAGGGTGGTTTCGTCCAGCTCCTCCTGCCGGGTGCTTTGGCCCTGGTTGAGGTGGGGTATATCGATATCGCCCCAGCCCAACAGTCTGCCCAGGCGGTTCAGGTCCTGATCATAGTTTTCTAAAAAGCCGATGAAGTACAGGTCTTCCAGCCGTACGCCTTTAAGAAATTTGGTCATCCGGTTGCGGGTATGGCGGCGGCCGGCGTACTCCAGCAGGGTCTCGTCCTTGCGGTGCGCATTGAGCCGGGCTACTTCCGGGTTGAGGTCCGGGCGCTCCAGGCGGCTTTTAAAAAAGTTGTAGTTGGAAATGACCCGCTCGACGGGGTCGCGCATCCAGCAGATGAGCTTCGCATCGGTATGTTTGTGCAGCCGCTTGATTTCCTTATAGTACAAGTGCCCGTGCAGCACCTTGAGCTGTGGGGCCAGGCTGTCTTCAAAGCGCCGGTGCTCTTCCATAACGGCCTCGTAATCCCGGCGCCGGTAATAGATGGACAGCCGATCGCCGTATACTTGCTTCAGAACCTGATAGAAGGACTGCCCGCCGGTTTTCGGGATATGTATGGAAATGATCTCAATCATAGGGTAGCACCGTGCTTTTCGCGCAATTCAAGCGCCCGTTCATACAGCCTTACATCCTCGTCATTGAGGGCACGGATTTCATCCCGTTGTTTAGGGGTCACCTCGTCGTAAGATTTGCCAGTCCGGTTGTGGGTAAATTCATTGAACCCTTCCCAGCCCATTAGCCCGGCCAGCCGGTTCAGCTCGCTGCTGTATTCTTCCTGAATACCTACAAAGAGGAACTGTTCCAGGGGGACGCCTTGCAGAAAGCGGGACATGCGGTTACAGCTCATTGGGTCGCGGGCGTACTCCATCAGTTTGCGCTGCATTTTCAGCAGTATGTTCAGTCCTTTGGACTCCTCGTCCAGCTCTTCCGCCAATCGTTTAGCAAGGTAGTAGTAATTGGAAATGACCCGCGTTACCGGGTCGCGCAGCCAGGTGATAAGCGGGATGTCGCGTTCCGGCAGGTCAAAATGCTGCTGCAGCAGTGGATAGGAAAAATGGCCGTGCGCCACCCGTGCCCAGGCCGGTAACTGTCGGCTGTGGTACGGCTGTTCATTGATGCGTACCACCGGCGCTTCCAGCTCAATGTCCAGACGGA